>NZ_JABEPH010000715.1:0-574 GCF_013004495.1 Rhizobium sp. SEMIA 4085 | reverse complement strand
GCCCAGAGCACCTCTGCAGACGGGAACACTGGCGCGTCGCCAACTGCGCCATCAGCTCTGCAACGCTTTGTTCGCCAGTTCGATTCATCGTAGTTTTGAATCTGAACCGTCCCGCCGCGTCAACCGCAGAATTCGAGAGGCCTCAGCCAGCAAGCTGATATTGCCGCACCGGATGGCGCACCATCGCATCGATATCAATGCCGTCGAGAATCCAGTGCAGTTGCTCGGTTGTCAGCGCACCTCACGGCGCGGCCATCGGAACTTGTCCTCGGTCAACCACTTCAGGACCAGCACAAAGCCCGACCGGTCGAAGAACAAGAGCTTCATCCGGTCGCGACGGCGATTACAGAAGGCAAAAACCGCAGGAGCAAACGGATCGAGTGCCATCGTCTCCTGGACCAGCACCGCAAGGCTATTGATGCCGGCTCGAAAGTCGATCGGTTCACGATGCAGGTAGACCTTGATATCAGCGCCCAGTCTGAACATGACCCAGAGCTCCGATTATCGCTGCCAAAGCGGCCACATCACTGCGTCAGATTCACACCGTTCGGAAGTGCCGCGCTCACAGTGGACG
>NZ_JABEPH010000714.1:0-581 GCF_013004495.1 Rhizobium sp. SEMIA 4085 | reverse complement strand
GTCCAGGACGCGGTGAATGCTGGAGCCAAAGCGATTGTCCGCGGCGGACCGATCACCGACGGCCCGCTGGCGAATGGGGCGTTCTTTCGCCCGGCCCTGCTCGAAGTCTCGGACACCAGCCTCCCGATCGTGCAGCAGGAAACCTTCGGTCCCGTCCTCACCATCCAGCGGTTCTGCGAAGAGACCGATGCCATCGCGCTCGCCAACGACAGCGAATACGGTTTGTCCGCCAGCGTTTGGACGCGAGATCTGGACCGCGCGTTGCGGGTCGCTCAGGCGCTGGAGGTGGGCAGCGTCTTCGTGAATGATTGGGCGAAGGTCTACGACAGCACCGAAGAAGGCGGATTCATGCTTTCAGGATTGGGGAGGCTGAATGGTGCCGCCGCGCTCGATGACTTCATCGAATACAAACATGTCGCGCTGAAGCCCGGTCGGTCCGGCAATCCACATCAGGTTTCGGGAAAGTAGACCGACCGGACGCATCGGGAAGACCCATCCTGCGCCGGCTATCCCGCTGAACCTTCATTTATGGACGGCCCGTGCCATCGCACGGACTTGCAGCTTGGGGAGGAGTCACGAAG
>NZ_JABEPH010000713.1:0-581 GCF_013004495.1 Rhizobium sp. SEMIA 4085 | reverse complement strand
AGGTTAGGCAGTTCGTCGGTTCGCTACGAGATCGGCCTGTTCCGTAACGATGAAGACGTGGCCGCAGCCGAAGGTTTTTTCATCCATGTCAACGTCGACCGCCTGTCGCGCCGACCGGTTCCGTTCGGTGACAAGGCCAGGGAGCTGCTTGAGCCGCTTCTGGTCGAAGCATGACTTTTGTTCAAACAAGGATAACCCCATGGCAGTTCCCACTCTCAAGGATCCATCGCTGCTGCGCAGCCAGTGCTTCATCGGCGGAGAATGGCACGACGCCGACGACGGCAGGGTGATCGATGTCACGAATCCCGCTGACGGTTCCGTCGTTGCAAGCGTTCCCCGAATGGGGGCCGGTGAAACCCAACGCGCCATCGAGAGTGCCGAACAAGCGCAGTCCGGATGGAGGGCGCTTTCCGGAAAGCAACGCGCTGCCGTCCTGCGGAAATGGTTCGAGCTTCTGATCGAGAACCAGGACGACCTTGCCGCCATCATGACGGCCGAGCAGGGCAAGCCGCTTCCTGAGGCCCGGGGCGAGATCGCCTATGCGGCATCCTACATCGAATGGTTTGGCGAAGGGGCCAAGG
>NZ_JABEPH010000080.1:0-18852 GCF_013004495.1 Rhizobium sp. SEMIA 4085 | reverse complement strand
CGATCCTCTGTGAAGGCTTGGGACACGGGGGGCTGTTGGGCCGCGCCTGCAAGGATATCCGCCGCGTGTATGCCGCACCGGGTGTTGGCATCGCAAAGCCGATCCGTCTTGTGGAGGCGCTTCCCGGCAGCAAGGGGGAGCCGGAAGCGAGGTTGCGCTGTCCGGCGGCTCTGGCGCTTGGCCGCTGGATGAAGGAGAGCGTCGTTCCAGCCGCTACCGCCGGCGCGAAGGAACAGGGCCGGATCACGGCGGTCAATCAGGCTTCGTCATACCTGTGTCGCCTGCGTAACGGCGCGGCGACAGGAAAGATTTCCGAACATGCCCGCGGCAACGCCATCGATATCGCAAGCTTCAGTTTCGAAAAGGGCGAAGACATTGCGGTGAAGCCGCGCCGGGAAGATCCCACCCTCACCGGCGCCTTCCAGCGCACAGTCAGCGCCTCCGGCTGCCTCTATTTTTCCACCGTGCTCGACCCCGAAAGCGATAGCGCGCATGAGACGCATTTCCACATGGACGTGCTGCAGCGCAAGGGAGGATTTCGTTATTGCCACTAACGAGCGTCGCTAGTGCTCCAATATCTGGAGCTGGTTGCCGAGCCGATCGCCGCTTCAGTTGTCCGCACGTCGCGTGCACACATACGGCTTCTTGACGCATGCAATCCTTGGCGTCGAGCATTCGGCCTTGCCGTCGACCATGGCGCAGATCGAGCACTGGTCGCTGAACTCCAGGCAGCCAGGGGTGTTCTTGATGAAATCCGCCATGCTCTGCTCCTCGGCAGACGGCGCATCGGCGGCCATTGGACCATTCGCTGCAGACAGCGAAAGGACCGCCACTGCGGTGAGAACAAAGCTTCGCAGAAAACTCAAAACAACCCCTCGATATAACCCTGCTCATTCAGGAATATCCGCTCGGCGGATGGCGATCTCGGTAACCCCGGCATTGTCATGATTTCGCCTGTGATGACGACGACGAACCCGGCGCCTGCCGAAAGCCGAACTTCGCGCACCGGCACGATATGGCCCTCGGGCGCACCGCGAAGGTTCGGATCTGTCGAAAAGGAATACTGCGTCTTCGCCATGCAGACAGGCAGGTTGCCGTAGCCTTGCTCCTCCCAGACGATGAGCTGATCGCGAACCGCCTTGTCCGCCGTCACCTCGCCGGCGTGATAGATCTTCGAAGCAACGATTTCGATCTTTTCGAACAGCGGCACGCTGTCGGCATAAAGCGGCTCGAATCTCGCCTGGCCGGATTCCGCCAGTTCCACTACTTTGTAGGCGAGATCCTCGATGCCAGCCGAGCCTTCCGCCCAGTGGCGGCAGAGGATCGCTTCGGCGCCGTGGCGAGCAACGTATTCCTGGACGGCGGCGATTTCCTTATCCGTGTCCGAAACGAAATGGTTGATCGCGACCACCACCGGAACGCCGAATTTCCGCACATTCGCGAGATGCCGCCCGAGGTTCGAACAACCCTTGACGAGTGCCATGACGTTTTCTGCTGCCAGATCCTCCTTCTTCACGCCGCCGTTCATCTTCAGCGCGCGCACCGTGGCAACGATCACCGCCGCATCGGGCTTCAGCCCAGCCTTGCGGCACTTGATGTCGAAGAATTTCTCTGCGCCAAGATCGGCCCCGAACCCCGCCTCGGTCACGACATAATCGCCGAGCTTCAGCGCCGTCTTCGTCGCAATCACCGAGTTGCAGCCATGGGCGATATTCGCGAACGGTCCGCCGTGGACGAAAGCCGGATTGTTCTCCAGCGTCTGGACAAGGTTTGGTTGCATCGCGTCTTTCAGGAGCACCGCCATTGCACCGTCCGCCTTCATATCGCGTGCATAGACTGGCGTCTTGTCGCGTCGATAGCCGATGATGACGTTGCCGAGGCGGGCTTCCAGATCCTTGAGGTCCGTCGCCAGGCAGAGGATCGCCATGACTTCCGAAGCGACGGTGATGTCGAAGCCGTTCTGGCGCGGAAAACCGTTGGCAACGCCGCCAAGCGAAGACACCATTTCGCGCAGCGCCCGGTCGTTCATGTCCATCACGCGGCGCCAGGTCACGCGGCGCAGGTCGATGTCCAGCTCGTTTCCCCAGTAGATATGGTTGTCGATCATCGCGGCGAGCAGGTTGTGCGCGGCGGTGACCGCATGGAAATCGCCGGTGAAATGCAGGTTGATGTCTTCCATTGGGATGACCTGCGCATAGCCGCCGCCGGCAGCACCACCCTTGACGCCGAAGCATGGCCCGAGTGACGCTTCGCGGATGCAGACTATGGCTTTCTTGCCGATCCGGTTGAGGCCGTCGCCGAGGCCGACGGTGGTCGTCGTCTTGCCCTCGCCCGCCGGTGTCGGGTTGATGGCGGTGACAAGAATCAGCCTGCCGTCCTTCTTCCCCGCCTGCGCGGCGATGAACTCCGCGCGGACCTTGGCTTTGTCGTGACCATAAGGCGCGAGATATTCTGCCGGGATGCCGAGCGTCGCGCCGATCTCGAAAATAGGCTTCTTCTTTGCCGCACGCGCAATTTCGATGTCGGATTTGATGGCCACGCTGGTCTCCCCGGGAGCTTATGCTTCTGCCCCGGAACATGCCGCGATCCCCGCGCCGGAAACAAGACCCCGGACGCCGCTTTTTCACTGCCTCCACCACAATCGCAAGTCCTTCATGGACGCTACTTTAGAGAGCGATTCTTCTTGAAGTTTACATTAAAGTTGCGGATGCTTCCCAAAGGCAAAACGGGCAAGGGTCGTGAGTCTCGTCATCTGCTGCGATGGCACCTGGAACACACCGAATGCGACGGAAAAGGCATTCCGGGCCCAAACAACACTTATGCAGCAATAGAAGAAGCAAGGTCGGCCGGACTGCTACCTGCATAATATTAAATACAACCACAGAGCGTGGCGCTGTGGTTAATTTTTAACAGTATGATTTAATCCGCGTATCCCAAGTCAATTAGGGCTAGCGTGACCGCCAATAAGCGTATTTGATAGCTTAAACATGAAAGGCAAGGCGGGGCGCATTATGTCTTACATGACTACCTCCGAAAGGCAGTCACTTTTATCGGCAGAATTGGCATCGGCGCGAACGCGCGCTCTTTTTGTCCAGGCCTTGCACAGGATTGCAGATGCTTTCGGGTTTGCCCATTATACGCTGATGAATAAGCCGTCCGCGCAAGACCTTTTCCTCAAACCGCTAGTAATCGAAACCTCGCTGACGGGCACGTATCTCAGAGAATTCGACCGCGCTCATACATTGCGCGCTTTTCCTTTTTCGACAGTGCTCGGAGAAACCGTCGCCCCGCAAAAATGGAATCTCTCTGACCCCCCAACCTCTGAGATGTTTCGTTGCGAACTTCGCAGCCTGATGCTCCAGCACAAAATGCCGGTCAGCGTCATCTTGCCCGTCAATGGGGCAGACGGCAAACGGCTGGTTTTCTGGTTCGCAGGCGACCGCGCACCGCTCAGCCAGAGCGAGATGAACGAACTCGCGGTGATGGTGCTTCACGCCTTCGACGCCTACAGCGCGGTCAAGCGCAACGAAGACAGCACCTATCACGCGCTTTCCGCCCGCGAGCTCGAAGTCGTTCGCTGGACCGCCCAGGGCAAGACATCCGTGGAAATCGGCCAGATCCTCGCCCTCTCCGATCATACCGTGAACGCCTACATGACGAACGCCATCAAAAAACTTGATTGTGTGAACCGCACACAGTTGGTTGCAAAGGCTATCCGATTGAAGCTCATATCCTGAGAAACGATAAGAGAATCAGCGCCGAAACCTCACATAGGGGGAGCGCGCCTCTTCGATTCGAGCAGCCGGAACTCCACAAGTAAGAGCGGTCGGGCGACCATATGGGCATCAGCGATACTGAAAGCGTTCGGCTTGTTTGCGCCCCCCGGCCCTTCGGTTACTGGGGCATGGACATCGAGACAGGACATTTCTCTGGCACTGAAGACGTCAATGCCATCTTCGACTGCCAGACACGCCCGGTGCTGAGAAATCTTGTCGACTTGCTTTCACGGCTCCGAAGAGGACCGCATCCTGATCGCGCAGACCTTCGAGCACGAGAGCCTGCACAAGGTTGGATTTTCACTATGCTACAGGGTCGATCACCGCGCGGCGGCTACAAGATGGCGAGATTGATCAGGCGAAATCGTCGGCGTCACCTACGAATTCGTCGAACCGCTTCGCATTGCGCAGATCGAAGACAATTCGCCTCGGCCCTGACGATCAGCGGTCGAGGACGGAACGCATCTCCACGAGGTTAGACCGGACCCTTAGGATGTAGAAGCCCATTGTCGCCAGATGGCTCGGCATGATCCAGCCGTCCTCGCGGCCATTAGAAATGATCGCCGGCTGGATGCGCAGGGCCGCTTGAAACTGCTTTGTCGTGCCACTCCAGATCGCGCCAAGATTACGCTCGGCCACGACCTGCGAAAAATCCGACTGTGCTGCCGAAAGGATGGCGTAGTAGGCATAGAGCTGCCCGTAGGCGAACCAGAAACGGTCATCAGCACGCGTGTCGAACCAGCCGCGATTGTGATTTTCCGAGCGCTCCGCCAGCATGTCGGACGTGCCGCCGAGATCGTTCGCAATGCGGTCGATGAACTGGATGAGGTTGTCGGCACGGCCGTCAAAAACAGCGTTGCAGCTGGCAAGGTCGGCATTGAACTTGCGCAGGCTGCCGATGGCCGAACGATAGTAGCTCGGCGTCGGCGTCTTCGGCCCGAACGGATTGAGCCCGAAATACCAACTGTATTCGTCGAATTGCAGATTGCCGCGGGCGTTTTGAAGATCGTTGTTGATGCCGGAGGTGCCGCGCACGCGCCCCAGCGTATCGACAAGCTCGGCCGATGTCCGCCTCGCCGCCTGATTGACTCCGCGCTGGAAGGACGCCTTGTTGTCGAGGAACGGCGTATGATCCCAGTCGATGCCGAAAAGTCCGAGCCGGTAGAGCAGCATGGACGATATCCATGCGTTCTGGTTGACGTTGAAGTCGGTCAGATCGGCAGCGACATCGACGATTGCAGAACGCTGGCAGGTCTTGGCCCCAGGTGCTGCACCGCCGGCAACCGGCAGTTCCTGGCCGGCCGGAACCTTGCGCTCCGAAAGACGGTACTGGTCGACGAAGGACGGATTGAAATTAGACCAGACCTGCGTCTGCCAGAAGAAGTACGCGTAAAGGACGGCAAGCAGCGCCGCGAGCGCAATGATGGGAATTCGGATCATCCACGTCCGGCGCTGGTACCAGCCATGAGCGGCAAGGAAGGGCCAGAACGCCCAGGCGGCAAGAAGGCTGACCCAGCGGGTAATCGTGCGGCCGATCAGCCTGAAGAAACCGGCGATCCGGTCGAGCATGCCCTTCTCCTAGCAGAACGTCAGAAATTTCTGCTTTCACATATGTGTTTGCTCGATCGAGCACAACATGAAGGAGAGATTTTTAACGGATCGCGCAGGCGAGAAAGAGCAAGGATCGCGATTATCGCCTTTAAGACGTCATCAAGAGCGCAGGAAGCGCAGTCTGAACCTCGATGGCTTTTGCGTCAGGTCGATGATCGGGGCATCGGCCGCGTCGTGGCTTTCGGCAAAAGCTGCGAACTTCCGGGCAAAGGCCGCATCTGCTGCCGCCTTGCGCGGTCCGATCTCCTGCGGAACAAGCATGCCTTTTTCGAAGAGCGAGATCGGCCCGGCGATATGCGGAAACAGCTCTTGCGTTATCTTCCGTTTCGAACCCGGCGCGTCGGCATCCACCTGCGCCTGATAGATGATCAGCCGCTCTTCCGTATCGATCGAAAGCTTGCGGGCCAAGGCGTTGCAAAGACCGATCTGGCTGTTCAACCCGTCGACAAGCGCCTGGAACATTATAATGAAGCGTTCGCGGCGCTGGCTTTCGTGACGCATCGTCTGCTCTTCTTCGGCGATCTTTTCGGCCTGCGCCTTGAGCGCGCGCCGCTCCTCCTCCATTCGCTCCCATTCGGTCTTGCCGCCGTAAAGGCCGATGCGCCCCTGTGTCGTCAGTGCCTTTGCGTTCAGCTCCTTCATGCGCAGCCGTGCAATATCGATGGCATCCACAAGGCGCCGGCGCTGTTCGACAATCGTGACAACGCCGCGCTCAGCCGCCTTGTGGCAGGCAAGCGCGAATTCGCGGTGGCTGCCGACCAATCCGGCAACAGTGTTCGATTTCGACAGCAGGTCGAGCAGCCGCTCGATCACGGGGGCCGCGCGCACGCGCTGACTGTGGAGGTGCCACATGCGTTGCCTCGAAAACCAGCCGGTCAGCTTCTCGCGCGCGGTCAGGCCGCGGAAGCCATCCAGATCCGCCGAAACCTCCGCCGTCAGGCGGTCGAGGCCGGCTACCATTTCGCCAAGCAGCCCATCGAACTCCAGGCGCGCTGTGGCAAAAGCCTGGAACCGGTCGCGCTGCGCCAGAAACGCCTCGTCGTCAGATTGCGCTGCGTTGCGCGCAAAGTCCTCGATGAAGGCAGCGCACGCGGCTGCGTCGGCGCGAATGGTTGAGACAAGCGCATCGGCTGCTTCAAATAGACTGTCGAACGAGGGAGCTTTGCGCACCGGCTTCTCCAGAGAATCTCCGAGCCTAACCTAGCCGCTCGGGGGCCGAAGCTCAAACCGCCTCGGCGCGCCATTCGCCATTCATTGCATCGTCCCAATGCCTGCGGCAGAGCGATACATATTTCTCGTTGCCGCCGACTTCGATCTGCGCGCCCTCGCGCGCAACCTCGCCGTCAGCACCGAGCCGCACGACCATTGTCGCCTTGCGGCCGCAATGGCAGATGGTGCGCACCTCGCGCATCTCGTCTGCAATCGCCAGCAGTTCCTCGGAAGCGGGAAACAGCTTGCCCTGGAAGTCGGTGCGAAGCCCGTAGACCATGACCGGTATGTTCAGCCGATCTACCACGCGGGCGAGTTGCCAGACATGCTCGCGCGTCATGAAATTCGCTTCGTCGACGAAGATGCATGCGATCGGGCCGCCCTCGCCGCTCAGTTCCTTGATGAGTCCGAAAAGATCGGTCTGCCCCTCGAAAGCGATCGCGCTCGCTTCCAGCCCGATGCGCGAACCGATGATACCCTTGCCGGTGCGCTCGTCGAAGGCTGCGATCAAAAGCACGGTGCGCATGCCGCGTTCCTGGTAATTATAGGACGCCTGCAGCAGCATGGTCGATTTGCCGGCGTTCATGGTAGAGTAGTTGAAATAGAGTTTTGCCATCGTTTTCTCCGCATTTTGCTTCTTGAAAGCTCGAATCGGCAAAGAAAAGACCGCAGATTCGATAATCACAGGAAATCCGGAGGAAAAAATCGTAAAATGCCCGGGAAACCGGCCGTGTCATGAAAAATGCGACACGTCGCATTCGGGGTAGCCAATGCGGCGCAAACACACTGAGGTCGCTTGTAAATGTCGGCTATTGATGCTTGGCTTGGGAACCAAAGACTGGGAGTCTAAAATGAAAACAACAAGCGCATTCAAACTGACCACCGCCGCTGCAGTTGCCGCACTTTCCATCGCAACCGCATCATTTGCCGCAGAACCCGAAAGTTGCTCGACCGTCCGTTTCTCGGACGTGGGCTGGACGGACATTACCGCAACCACCGCCGCCGCCGCGGTCGTTCTGAAGAGCCTCGGCTACGAGCCGGACGTCAAGGTCCTCTCTGTACCGGTCACCTATCAGTCGCTGAAGAACAAGGACATCGATGTGTTCCTCGGCAACTGGATGCCGGCACAACAGAAGGACGTCCAACCTTATCTCGATGACAAGTCGGTTGAATCCATCGGAGCCAATCTCGAAGGTGCCAAGTATACGCTTGCCACCAACGCCAAGGGCGCCGAACTGGGCATCAAGGACTTCAGCGACATCGGCAAGCACAAGGACGCCCTTGACGGCAAGATCTACGGGATCGAACCGGGCAACGACGGCAACCGCCTTGTCATGACCCTGATCGAGAAGAACGAGATGGGAATGGGCGGACTGGAAGTCGTCGAGTCCTCCGAACAGGGTATGCTGGCGCAGGTTGCCCGTGCCGAAAAGGACGGTAAGCCGGTCGTATTCCTCGGATGGGCACCTCATCCGATGAACGAGAACTTCAAGATGACCTACCTCACGGGTGGCGACTCCACCTTCGGCCCCAACTTCGGCGGCGCAACGGTCTACACCAACACCCGCGCAGGCTTCGTCACCGAATGCCCGAACGTCGGCAAGTTCGTGTCCAACTTGAAGTTTAGCTTGGAGATGGAAAACCAGATCATGGGCAAGATCCTCAATGATGGCGAGGATCCGCAGGACGCGGCAACCGAATGGCTGAAGGCAAATCCGACGGCAGTCGAGCCATGGCTCGCCGGCGTCACGACCAAGGATGGCAAGGACGCCGCCGCGGCCGTCAAGTCCGGCCTCGGCCTCTGAACCTGACGAAAGGGGCGGCCCACGCACCGCCCCTTTTTGTTTCATCCTGATCTCTGCTCTTTCGGATAGGCGCGCTCCTTGAACTGGATCACCGATTACAAAATCCCTATTGGCCCCGTCGCCAAATCCACCGTCGACTGGCTGACGTCGAGCGGTGAATGGTTTTTCGACAGGCTAGCCTTCGCTCTCTCGCACGTGATCGGCGCATTGCTCTTCATCCTGCAGGCGCCACATCCGCTGATCGTGCTCCTCGCCATCACGGCGATTGCCTATTGGCTCCGTCGCTCGATCGGCGTTGCGGTCTTCACCTTGCTCGGTTTGCTGCTGATCATGAACCAAGGCTACTGGAAGGAGACGACGGAAACGCTGGCGCTCGTTCTCGCCTCCACATTCGTCAGCATGGCGATTGGCATTCCGCTCGGCATTGCCGGGGCAAGACGCGCCTGGGTCTTCTCCATCATGCGTCCCGTGCTCGACCTGATGCAGACGATCCCAACATTCGTCTACCTGATCCCCGCACTCATACTCTTCGGCCTCGGCATGGTGCCAGGCCTGATCGCAACGGTGATCTTTGCCATCCCTGCGCCAATCCGTCTGACCCGCCTCGGCATCATCTCGACACCGCCCTCCCTCGTCGAGGCAGCCGAGTCATTCGGCGCAACCCCGACGCAGGTGCTGCGCAAGGTCGAGCTGCCCTTCGCGATGCCGCAGATCATGGCCGGCCTCACGCAGACGATCATGCTGTCGCTATCGATGGTGGTCATTGCTGCGCTCGTCGGCGCCGATGGCCTTGGAAAGCCCGTCGTTCGCGCACTGAACACGGTGAATGTCTCCATGGGCTTCCAGGCCGGTCTCTGTATCGTCATCTTGGCGATCATTCTCGACCGCATGTTCCGCACGGCTGGCGAAGGAGACGGCGCATGACCTCGGTCCGCTTCGACAATGTCAGCATCATCTTCGGCGACAAGCCGCAAACGGCCCTCTCTCTCGTCGATCAGGGAAAGACCCGCGACGAAATCGGCGCCGCAACCGGTCTCGTTCTCGGCGTCGCCGATGCTTCGCTCACGATCGAGGAAGGCGAAATCCTCGTGCTTATGGGCCTTTCCGGCTCAGGCAAATCGACGCTGCTGCGCGCCGTCAACGGCCTCGCTCCCGTCGTGCGCGGCAAGGTTTCAGTTTCCTCGGCAACCGGGCCGGTAGATCCCTATGCATGCAGCCCGAAGGCGCTGCGCGACCTGCGGATGCACACCGTCTCCATGGTGTTTCAGCAGTTCGCATTGCTGCCCTGGCGTACGGTTGCGGAGAACGTCGGCTTCGGCCTCGAACTTGCCCGCATGCCGGACGCCGAGCGCAAGAAACGGGTCGAGGAGCAGCTTGAACTCGTCAACCTGACGAAGTGGGCGGACCGCAAGGTCAACGAGCTCTCCGGCGGCATGCAGCAGCGTGTCGGCCTCGCCCGCGCCTTTGCGACCGGCGCGCCGATCCTGCTCATGGACGAGCCGGTCGCCGCGCTCGACCCGCTGATCCGCCCCCGCCTGCAGGACGAGCTTCTCGAATTCCAGCGGCGCTTGAAGAAGACGATCCTCTTCGTCAGCCACGATCTCGACGAGGCCTTCCGCATCGGCAACCGCATCGCCATCATGGAGGGCGGGCGCATCATCCAGTGCGGCACGCCGCAGGATATCGTCAAAAATCCTGCCGATCAGTATGTCGCCGATTTCGTCCAGCACATGAACCCGATCAGCATGCTGACGGCGCAGGATGTGATGCAACCGGGCCTTGGCCATGCGGCGGGGGCGAGCGTCAGCGCCACGGCGCGCGCCCAAACGCCGCTCGTCGATATTCTCGACGCGCTCGCCCGCCAGCCAGGCAGCATCGGGGTCGTCGAGACCTGCGCCATCATCGGCACGATTTCGGCTCAGGATGTCGTTGCCGGCCTGACCCAGCACCGGCGCAAAGAACAGGCTTGATCCTGACGTCTGCTTCCGTCAAGAAAGTGGACATGAAAGATCAGGCTTCCGTACTCAGGGAAACGGACGAAGAAGCGCGCAAGCTCGCGCGCGTTCTTTTGCGTTCCGCCCGCTATGGTGCTCTTGCCGTGCTCGACCCCGCGACCGGCTTTCCGTTTGCGAGCCGCGTTCTGCTCGGCACTGATATCGACGGCGTGCCTGTCATCCTCGTTTCGGCGCTGTCGACGCATACTAAGGCGCTGGAGGGCGACCCGCGCGCGTCCGTCTTGACTGGCGAGCCCGGCAGGGGCGATCCCCTTGCGCATCCGCGGCTCACCACCCAATGCATTGCCGAACCGGTCGAGCTGAGAAGCGCCGTTCACCAGCGCATCCGCACCCGTTTCCTCGACCGGCATGCGAAGGCGAAGATCTATATCGACTTCCCGGACTTCCGCTTCTTCCGTCTCGTTCCGCAATCGGCCAGCCTCAATGGCGGCTTCGGCCGCGCCTATCTTCTGGAAGGGGCCGACCTCATGATTCTCTCGCCCGCGAACGAGGCCGTTGCCGCGCAGGCAGCGCAGGCAGTGCGAGATTTAGTAGAGGAGCATGCCGACCTGTCCGCAGCGCTTGCGAAGCTTTTTAAGGCACCGGGGGATGCGGGATGGCGCATATGTGGAGTGGATTGCGCAGGGTTCGACGCTATTTCCGGTGATTTGCTCAACCGTTGCGAATTTGAGTCACCCATCGAGAATGCGACGGACATTAAGTCACACATATCTAAAATAGCATACTCGCTACGTGAAATTTAGGTATATACAATCTTCCGGACCAGTTGCTACGTTTTAAACGTCCGCCAACCCCGTCTAACGCCCTGTGCCTATACGGATACATAATTCGCTTAGGAAGATTGGAAATATGAAAACCACTGACCTTTCAGACCACTCTAACGTGGCGGCCGCCCTTTTATCAGCGATGGCAAACCCCAAGCGCCTCCTGATTCTCTGCAGTCTCGTCAAAGGCGAGGTACCTGTCGGCGTCCTTGCGACCCAGGTTGGCCTCAGCCAGTCCGCGCTTTCGCAGCACCTGTCAAAGCTGCGGGCCCAGAAGCTGGTAAAGACCCGCCGTGACGCGCAGACCATCTATTACTCGAGCAATTCGGAACCGGTGATGAAGATCCTGGCAACGCTCGAGGACATTTATGCAGTCCAGGGCCGCAGCAGATCTGCAGCATAATAACGCAGACATTACGTTTGCCAAAAAGCCGTGCTGCCGAGGGATGTTTCCGGAATGGCACGGTGAGCAGTATTTCAGCACGATATTATAACTTTGGCCGGCAAATCTCTCGATTTGCCGGTTTTGTTATTTGCGGCAAAGCTGCGGCATTCCATATGCCAATGGCCGGAACGCGCCATCGATGGCATCCATGGCTTGACGCCCCAAGATGCGCTGATAATTTGACCGGACAGTAAAAATATGGGCGCAAAGCCCCCGGGGGCCCGCGACGGCCAGGAGAACAGAATGTCCAATCGCCTCAACGCACCGAACGATCTTCGCGCCTTCTGGATGCCCTTTACGGCAAACCGGCAGTTCAAGAAGGAGCCGCGCATGTTCGTCGGCGCCAAGGACATGTACTACACGACCCATGACGGCCGTCAGGTGCTTGACGGCACCGCCGGTCTCTGGTGCGTCAACGCCGGCCACTGCCGGCCGAAGATCACCGAAGCGATCCGCGAGCAGGCCGGCGAGCTCGATTATGCCCCAGCCTTCCAGCTCGGCCACCCGAAGGCCTTCGAGCTTGCGAACCGTCTCGTCGATATCGCGCCGGAAGGCATGGACCACGTCCTCTACACCAACTCCGGATCGGAATCGGTGGAGACGGCGCTCAAGGTGGCGCTGGCCTACCATCGGGTGAAGGGCAACGGCTCCCGCTTCCGCCTGATCGGACGCGAACGCGGTTATCACGGCGTCAATTTCGGCGGCATCTCGGTCGGCGGCATCGTCTCCAACCGCAAGATGTTCGGCACGCTTCTGGCCGGCGTCGACCACATGCCGCATACGCATCAGCCGGGCAAGAACACCTTCACCCGCGGCGAGCCGGAACATGGCGGCGACATTGCAACCGAGCTCGAGCGCATCGTCACGCTGCATGACGCTTCCACGATCGCCGCTGTCATCGTCGAGCCGGTCGCAGGTTCCACGGGCGTTCTCATTCCTCCGAAGGGCTACCTGCAGAAGCTCCGCGAAATCTGCACCAAGCACGGCATCCTTTTGATCTTCGACGAAGTCATCACCGGCTTCGGCCGCCTCGGCGCCCCCTTTGCCGCGCAGTACTACGATGTGAAGCCCGATATCATCACCACCGCCAAGGGCCTCACCAACGGCGTCATCCCGATGGGCGCCGTCTTTGTCACCTCCGAGATTCATGACGCCTTCATGAACGGCCCGGAGCACATGATCGAGTTCTTCCACGGCTACACCTATTCGGGCAACCCGATCGCCGCCGCCGCCGCGCTTGCCACCCTCGACACCTACAAGGAAGAAGGCCTGCTCACCCGCGCTGGCGAACTCTCGGATTACTGGGCCGACGCCCTTCACTCGCTGAAGGACTGCCCGAACGTCATCGACATTCGCAACACCGGTCTAATCGGCGCGATCGAACTCGACCCCATCGCCGGCGAACCCACCAAACGCGCCTTCACCGCCTTCCTGAGGGCCTATGAGAACGGCTTGCTGATCCGCACCACAGGCGACATCATCGCCCTTTCCCCGCCGCTCATCATCGAAAGGAAGCACATCGACGAGCTCTTCGGCAAATTGCGCGGAATTTTGCAAAACAACATTTGAGACCGGCGCAAGCGCGCGCTCGAAGGCGGCGACCTCGATCGCGTTGCGGGTCGCCGCCCGCACACAATCCCGGCAGGAAAGACGAGTTCATTTCCAGCCGGAGGTTTCCATGCTCAAGTTCATGCTTTTTATCGCCTTGCTCGTCTCATGCTCAGCCCAGTCGGCATTCGCCGCGGTCGGGTTCCGCGAGATGACCTTGCCGGACAAACAGGGCCGCCCCATGCATGTCGGCATCTGGTATCCCACGGATACCGACCGGCAGCCGGTGATGCTCGGCGACACGCCCGCCTTCAGGGGCCAGCCTGTCGTCAAGGATGCCGAAGCCGTAACCGGCCCTCACCCGCTGGTGCTTCTTTCACACGGCTATGGCGGCAGTTGGCGCAACCTCGCCTGGCTCGCGAGCGAACTTGTCCGCAAAGGCTATGTCGTCGCAGTACCCGACCATCCCGGCACTACCACCTTCGATATGCGGCCACCTCAAGCCGTATTACTCTGGAAGCGCCCGCGCGATCTCAGCCGCGTTATCGACGCGTTGCTTTCCCGTCGCGAGCTTACCGGCGGCATTGCGAGCGACCGCATCGCTGCCATCGGTCATTCGCTCGGCGGATGGACGGTCATCGAACTTGCCGGCGGTCGCTTCGATGCCAAAGATGTAATGAAGAATTGCGTGACACAGTTCGGCTCTCTCTATTGCAAGATATTCAAGGCGTTGGGCATCGGGCGGGACGCAGCCTCCACTTTAGCGATGGGTGCCGATCTCAGCGATCGACGGATCCGCGCGGTCGTCACGCTTGACCTCGGCCCAGGACGCGGCTTTACGCCCCAAAGCCTCGCGTCCGTCCGCGTGCCGGCGCTCGTGTTTGGAGCGGCCGAGGATGTCGACAAGGAGACTGCCGCCAAGTTAGATATCGCCGCCACCAACAGGGACTCTGCCTATTTGGCCCAGTATCTGCCTTCTGCCACGACCTCCTATGCTCTCGTCCCCGGCTCCTTGCATTTCAGTTTTATGCAGCCTTGCAAACCGGGAGCGGCAGCGCTGATTGAGGAGGAAGCTTCGGGCGAAAGCATCGTCTGCAAGGATGGTCAGGGTGTTGATCGAAACGCCATTCATCAACAAGTTGCCGCTATGATCGTCGCCTTCCTGCAAAGAGCCCTTCCAACGAGATAGACCCTGAAAACTTAAAAAAATCGCGATCGCCGCCTGTTCCTTTCCGGATTTGCCGAAGACGGGCCCCGCTTTGTTATCTCCTTGCGTAATCGCAGCAAAATTCATAGAAAATTGATCTGTGCCTTCCGAAGCCAAAAGTGGCCGGAAGGCGCGTTGACCGCACCGTAGCCGTCGTCTTTTGGCGCATCCCTTTGGGGTGTTGAACGAACGGATTTCGTTGTCGCGGCAGTCATCGCGGGCCAGAAGGCCCCACCCAAGGAGAACGAAAATGAGTCTGAAGACTTTGACTGGCGCGACCCTTGTCGCATCGCTGGCCTTTGCGCCATTTGCCTATGCCGACATCACCATCGGCCTGATCGCACCGCTGACCGGGCCTGTTGCCGCCTATGGCGACCAGGTAAAGAACGGCGCGCAGACCGCCGTTGACGAGATCAACAAGAAAGGCGGCATCCTCGGCCAAAAGGTTGTTTTGAAGACTGCAGACGACGCGGGCGAGCCGAAGCAGGGCGTTTCCGCCGCAAACCAGCTCGTCGGCGAAGGCATCCGCTTCGTCGTCGGTCCGGTCACCTCCGGCGTCGCCATCCCCGCTTCCGACGTGCTTGCCGAAAACGGCATCCTGATGGTGACCCCGACGGCGACAGCACCGGACCTCACCAAGCGCGGCCTCACCAATGTGCTGCGCACCTGCGGCCGCGACGACCAGCAGGCCGAAGTCGCCGGCAAATACGTGCTCAAGAACTTCAAGGACAAGCGCGTCGCCATCGTCAACGACAAGGGCGCCTATGGCAAGGGCCTTGCCGACGCCTTTAAGGCAACGCTCAATGCCGGCGGTGTCACAGAGGTCATCAATGATGCGATCACTCCCGGCGACAAGGATTTCAGCGCGCTCACCACCCGTCTCAAAGCCGAAAATGTCGACGTGATCTACTTCGGCGGCTACCACCCGGAAGGCGGCCTGCTTGCCCGTCAGCTCGCCGACCTTTCCGTCAAGGCAACGATCATCGGCGGTGACGGCCTCTCGAATAGCGAATTCTGGAATATCGGCACGCAAGCAGCTGCAGGCACCGTCTTCACCAATGCATCCGATGCGACGAAGAGCGCTGACTCCAAGGCAGCCTCCGACGCGCTTGCCGCCAAGAACATCCCGGCCGAAGCCTTCACGCTGAATGCTTTCGCGGCCGTCGAAGTCCTCAAGGCCGGCATTGAGAAGGCTGGCAGCGCCGAAGATTCCGAAGCTGTCGCCGCCGCCCTCAAGAGCGGCGAACCGATCGCAACCGCGATCGGCAAGCTCACCTATGGCGAAACCGGCGATCTCACCTCGCAGAGTTTTGCGCTCTACAAGTGGGAAGGCGGCAAGATCGTCGCCGCCGAATAAGGCCTGTCATTGACCGGGCGTCGTATCGGCGCCCGGTTTTCATTTGTGGAGCAGTCTCGCTTATAGCGCATTGTCCGGCACTTCAGTTATAACGGACGGATAGCAGAAACGAGGATGCCCATGACCAGCAAGCTCGAACGCCTCATCGACCAGGGCACAGGCCGCCTGCCGGCCGATATCGTCTTGAAAGGCGGACGTTTCTTCGATCTCGTGACCGGCGAGCTGGTCGAATCCGACATCGCCATCGGCGGCGATCGCATCGTCGGGACCTGCGGCACATATGAGGGAGAAACCGAGATCGCCATCTCCGGCAAGATCGTCGTTCCAGGTTTCATCGACACGCATCTCCACATCGAATCCTCGCTTGTCACACCGCATGAATTCGACCGCTGCGTTCTGCCCTATGGCGTCACCACCGCCATCTGCGATCCGCACGAGATTGCCAATGTGCTCGGCACCGACGGCATCCAGTTCTTCCTCGATTCGGCGCTCGAAACGATCATGGACATCCGCGTCCAGCTCTCCTCCTGCGTGCCCGCCACACATCTTGAGACATCCGGGGCGGATCTGCCGATCGAGAGGCTCCTGCCCTTCCGCGATCATCCCAAGGTCATCGGCCTTGCGGAATTCATGAATTTCCCAGGCGTGATCCACAAGGACCCGGTCTGCATGGAAAAGCTCGAAGCATTCCAGGGCAGCCATATCGACGGCCACGCGCCATTGCTGCGCGGGATAAACCTCAACGGCTACCTCGCGGCCGGAATCCGCACCGATCATGAATGCACGACCGCAGCAGAGGCCCTCGAAAAGATCAGCAAGGGCATGCAGATCCTCGTCCGCGAAGGTTCGGTCTCGAAGGACCTGAAGGCCTTGATGCCGATCATCACCGAGCGTCTATCGCCCTATCTCGCGCTCTGCACCGACGACCGCAACCCGCTCGACATCGCCGAGCAGGGTCATCTCGACTACATGATCCGCACCGCGATCGCGAGTGGTGTCGAGCCGCTTGCGATCTACCGCGCCGCCTCGATCTCCGCCGCCCGCGCCTTCGGATTGATGGATCGGGGGCTCATCGCGCCTGGCTGGCGCGCCGATCTCGCCGTCATCGATAGCCTGGAGCGCTGCAAAGCCGAGATCGTCATTTCCGGCGGCCGCCGCGTCAGCGATGAACTCTTCGCCACCCGCAAGCCGGTCGCGCCAGTGGGTCTCGACAGCGTGAAGGCGCGACCCGTCAACGCTGCTCATTTCGGCGTCCCGGCCACCGAAGGCGAGACGCCGGTCATCGGCGTCACCCCCGGCAAGATCATCACCGAATTTCGCCGGCACCGCCTTCCGGCAAAGGGAAACCAGACGGGCATCGACCTCGAAAACGACATCATCAAGGTCGCCGTCATCGAGCGTCACGGCAAGAACGGCAACCACGCCAACGGCTTCGTCCAGGGCTTTGGCTTAAAGAAAGGAGCGATCGCCTCCACCGTCGGCCATGACAGCCACAACATCTGTGTCGTCGGCGTCAGCGAGGAGGATATGGCGTGCGCGGCCAACCGCCTCGGCGAAATCAAAGGCGGCTTCGTGGTCGTCGAGGACGGCAAGGTGACCGGCGAAATCGCCCTCCCCGTCGCCGGCCTGATGAGCCTCGAACCTTACGAAAAGGTCCGCGACACCCTCCACCATCTGCGAAAGGCAGCTTACGCACTCGGCGCCACGCTGGAAGAGCCCTTCCTTCAGCTCGCCTTCCTGCCGCTGCCCGTGATCCCGCACCTGAAGATTTCGGACCGGGGCATGGTGGACGTGGATCGGTTTGTCCTGATCGGGTGAAAGCCTTTCGATAAGCCGTTGAAGTGATCCCTGCGACAGCCTGCGTCAAATCCGGCTACAAAGCGCGCTTAGCGCTTCAAGCTGAATCGATTCCCTGCCGGCCAATCCGCCAGAGCCCGGCATATCGACGTGCTCGCCAAGCGTCATTCCCACGGGCAATCTAAACTCCGCCGGCTTGCGGGTCAGGTTGAAGACGAAGAGTAGTTTCTCGCCATTTTTCTCGCGCGTGAATGCCAAGAGATCCTGATTTGTACCGATGAATTCCATATCGCCGTCAAGCAACGCTGGATGCCGCTTCCGGAATTCCAGCATCTGACGATAATGAGTGAATACCGAGTTTACGTCCTCTTCCTGCGTATCGACGGAAAGGGCTGCCTGCTCGTAGGGAACGGGCAGCCAGCTTTTCTCTGCCGAGGTAAAGCCTGCATGCGCCTTGCCGGCCTCCCAGGGCATCGGCGTGCGGCATCCGTCGCGGCCCTTGAAGGCGGGCCAGAAGCGGATGCCGTAAGGATCGCGCAGATCCTCGAAGGCAAGTTCCGCTTCGGCAAGTCCCAGCTCTTCGCCCTGATAAAGGCAGATCGAGCCGCGCAGCGCCGCCAGCACGGAAATTGCCAGCTTGGCGATGATTGACCGCTCCTCCTGAGCTTTTGCAAACCGGCTCACATGGCGCTTGACGTCATGGTTGGAGAAGGCCCAGCATACCCAGCCGTCGACAACCGTCTTTTGAAAGGTCTCGACGCAGTTGCGGATATGCGCGGCCGTGAAATCCGGTCCGAGCAGATCGAAGGTGTAGCACATGTGCAGCTTGTCGCCGCCGCTCGTATAGGCCGCGACGGTCTTCAGCGACCGCGCCCCGTCGCCGACCTCGCCGACCGTCGCTCGCCCTTCATATTGATTGAGCAGCGCCCGCAAGCGCTTCAGGAAATCGAGGTTTTCCGGCTGCGTCTTGTCGTGGAGATGGTTCTGCATGCCGTAGGGGTTGCTGTCCGGCGCATCGAGACCGCCGTCGCTCGTATCCGGCTCATGGGGCGGATTGTCGCGAAGCAGCTTATCGCAGAAGTAATAGTTGACCGTATCGAGCCGGAAGCCGTCGACGCCGCGGTCGAGCCAGAATTTCACGGTCTTCAGCACCGCATCCTGGACTTCCCTGTTGTGGAAGTTGAGGTCCGGCTGCGAGGTCAGGAAATTGTGCTGGTAATATTGGCGCCGCACGCCATCCCATTCCCAGCCCGGTCCGCCGAAGATCGAAAGCCAGTTGTTCGGCGCCGTGCCGTCGCGCTTCGGGTCGGCCCAGACG
>NZ_JABEPH010000712.1:0-591 GCF_013004495.1 Rhizobium sp. SEMIA 4085 | reverse complement strand
TCATATGGAAAGTTCTATGTTCAGACATAGGAGCAGACATAGAAGTTCACGCCCGAGTTCATTCATTCAGCAGTATCAATAAATCCACCAAAGTGCCTTCGCCAGATGGGATAGATTCACCGCTTACTCTCCGTCTTCCGATTTGCCATATCCCCGCACTGGCTTCAACCGATCGCGCAGGCGCTCATAAGGCTTCACCGCACCCGGCATGGACTTGCACCAGCCAATACCGCGCTTCCCGCGCACTTCAATTTCTGATATCCGCTGGCGGCTATCGGCGTCTTCGACAACGGTAATGTCCCGGTGCTGGCCCCTGCTTGTTTTCCGTTTTCGATATGGGAACAGGGAATCACGACATCAAGGAACGGTCACCCCCCAGTTTTGTGCAAGTCCGTGTGTGAGGGGATTTGGAACGCAAAAAGGGCTCCGAGTTTCCTCGGAGCCCATTGAGTTTGTTATAATCGTTGGTTGCGGGGGCAGGATTTGAACCTGCGGCCTTCAGGTTATGAGCCTGACGAGCTACCGGGCTGCTCCACCCCGCGTTATTTTGATTGAGCGGAACGGACAGCTTGATTTGCGGCCGGTTTATCT
>NZ_JABEPH010000079.1:0-18877 GCF_013004495.1 Rhizobium sp. SEMIA 4085 | reverse complement strand
CTGCCGGGCACAATCTCAACACGCTTGCCGATGTCCTCATCCAATCGTTCCTGCGCCACACGCTGCGCGACGGCTTCTTCCATGCCGACATGCATCCCGGCAATCTCTTCGTCGATTCAGGCGGCATGATCGTCGCCGTCGACATGGGAATCGTCGGCCGGCTCGGAAAGAAGGAACGGCGCTTCCTCGCCGAGATCCTTTATGGTTTCATTACGCGCGACTATGTGCGTGTTGCCGAGGTCCATTTCGAAGCAGGCTATGTGCCGGGCCATCACAATGTTGAAAGCTTCGCGCAGGCAATCCGGGCGATCGGCGAGCCGATCCACGGCCAGCCTGCTGAAACGATCTCGATGGGCAAGCTGTTGACGCTGCTCTTCGAGGTGACTGAACTTTTCGACATGCAGACCCGGCCCGAACTGGTCATGCTGCAAAAGACCATGGTGGTCGTCGAAGGCGTATCGCGCATGCTGAACCCGCGTTTCAACATGTGGAAGGCATCGGAGCCCGTCGTCGGCGACTGGATCCGCAACAATCTCGGTCCGAAGCGGGTCGTCACCGATCTCAAAGATGGACTGAAGGCTGCCGTGAAGCTTGCGGAAGCCGTTCCGGAAATCGCTGCCCAGACCGAGAAATTCCATCATCAGCTGCTGCATATGAGCGAGCATGGACTGCGCTTTGACGCCGAAACGGCAGACGCGATCGGCAAATCCGAGGCCCGCTACAGCCGGTCCGGCCGCCTGGCGCTCTGGATTATCGCGTTGACGCTTCTCTATATAGCCTGGATGTTGAGCTGAGGCTCAGACCCAAACAATTACATGCTGTGTTCGGCATTTGGGATATCTCATAATGCGCAGTGCTCGCTTAGTCTCGCATCCAAGGAGACCTGCAGATGAAGCATGAACGCCCCGGCATCGAACTTTCCGGCCAACCATTCGGCTTTGCCGAGATGGTGAGGATAGGCTCCGGCAGGGTGGCGCTTTCTGCTTCGGCGACAGGCATGGCACGCGTGGAGATCGCACGTTCCGTCGTCGAAGAAGCGATCCAGGCTGGCATTCCCGTTTACGGCTCCACCACCGGCGTCGGCGCGATGAAGGATGTCGAATGGTCGGCGGAGGAACTCGACACCTTCAACCTCGGCCTCGTGCGGGCCCATCACTTCGGCACCGGCACACCATTTTCCAGTGCTGTCGTGCGAAATGCCATGGCCATCCGCGTCAATACCGCGCTGACGGGCCAGGTCGGGTGTACGCCGGAACTCATAGAAACCTACCTGCGGCTGCTGAGGGCCGACCTCATCCCGCTCGTGCGGCGCACGGGCTCGATCGGTTGCGCCGATATCGGCCTCATGGGACAGATCGGTGCGGTTCTGACCGGCGTCGGCGAGGCCGTCTATCGCGGCAAGCGCATGCAAGCGGCCGATGCCTTCAGGGCAGCGGGGCTGGAACCGGTCACCATGGCGCCCCGCGACAGCCTCGCTTCGCTCAGCATCAATGCTGTGAGCTTTGCAGCCGCCGCCGAGGCAACGCGCAATGCGGCGGCTTCGATCCGCGTTCTGCTCGCAACCGGCATGATGGCGGCCGGCGCGCTTGGCGCTTCCCGCGACCCCTGGCGGGCGGTGCGCCATGTCGGCACCCCGCGGGAAGCGCTGATCGGCTCGTGGCTATGCAATGCCTCGGACGCCTGGGAATGGCCGGTCGCGACCCACGTGCAGGATCCGCTCAGTCTTCGCATGATCGCGCAGGTCTTCGGCGCCGTGATCGAGAACCTGCTATCGACCGGTCACAAGATCCTTGCTGCCACCGGCCGCTCTGACGACAACCCGGTTGTAGTCGAGGGCCGGGTGATGACGTCGGGCGGTTCGCTGCCCCTCGACGTGACGATCCTGCTGGAATCGGCGGCACTGTGCATGGCGCATGCGGCGCGCAACGCCTTCAACCGCTGTGTCCTGCTCGGCAACGGACAGCGGCGCGACCTACCGGTGAACCTCGTGCCGCCAGGCCGAATCGCAACTGGTTTCGGCCCGATCATCAAGCTTGCCGGCGAGATCTTTTCACGCGTGCTTTCCATGTCCAACCCGGTATCCGCCCAGTCGCTGGTGGTTGCGGCGGGGCTTGAGGACGAAGCGGCTTTCCTGCCGCTGGTCATAGAGCGCTTCGAGCGGCAAATGCAGGCGCTGAAGCGTCTTGCTGCCCTCGAGGCTCTGCTGGCAGCACAGGCGGCCGACATTCTCGGCGACCGGCCCGAGGGCGTTGCGGGCATGATCTACGACGTCGTGCGCAAGCACGCCGATTTCTACACCGTAGACCGGCCGCTTTCGGCCGAGGTTGAAGCGATTGAGGAAGAACTCGGATCCGACGAATTCGCTTCGAAGCTGATCGAGCAGGTGCCGATCGCCGCATTCGACGACTTCTTCGCGCTCGGCTCGCTCGAGCGCATCGAACGGAGACTGACGCAGGACGCCCTCGTCATCTGACTTTTGAACCGGATACGGAGGAACAGCATGGCTGATTTCGACCTCGTTCTGCAGGGTACCGTCGTGCTGCCGGAGCGCATCCTCCAAGAGGGTTATGTTGCAGCCCGCAATGGCAAGATCGCCGAGGTCGGCATCGGCGTGCCGCCTGCGGCCAGGGAGCGGCATCTGCTCGGCAAGGCGCTGGTCCTGCCGGGTGCGATCGATGCGCAAGTGCATTCGCTCTCCCAGAAGGATCAGGAGGACTTCATCTGGTCGACGCGTTCGGCGGCGGCTGGCGGCGTAACGACGATCGTCGACATGCCCTATGACGAAGGCAATCTCGTCTGCTCGGCCGACGCGGTGAAGAAGAAGATCGATCACGCGAGCCCTCAGGCGCGCGTCGATTTCGCGCTCTACGGCACGGTCAATCCGCAAGAAGGTGCGGCCCGAATCCGCGAAATGGCGGATGCCGGCGTCGCCGCCTTCAAATTCTCGACCTTCGGGACCGATCCCAAGCGTTTCCCGCGCATCCCGCCCGCCCTTCTCGACGAATGCTTTGCGGCGATCACGCCGACCGGGCTGACGGCCGGTGTGCACAACGAAGACGACGAGGCAGTGCGCACCTACATGGAGAAGGTCAAGGCAAGCGGCGTGACGGACTGGCGTGCGCACGGTCTCTCGCGTCCGCCGATCACAGAGCTGCTCGCCATGCACACGATCTTCGAGACCGGGGCCCATACGGGCTGCCCGGCGCATGTTGTTCATTGCTCGCTCGGCCGCGGCTACGACATCGCGCGCGCCTATCGCCGCGACGGGTTCGAGGCGACGGTCGAATGCTGCATTCACTACCTGACGCTTGACGAGGAAAACGATGTGCGGCGCCTCGGCGGCAAAGCAAAGATCAATCCGCCCATCCGGCCGCGGGCCGAGGTGGAAACGCTGTGGCGGAAAGTGGCGGAAGGCAACGTCTGGCTGGTTTCGACCGATCATGTAAGCTGGTCGGAAAACCGCAAGACCAATCCGGATATGCTGGCAAATGCCTCCGGGGTGCCCGGGCTCGAGGTCATGGTGCCGTTGTTCGTCAAGGGAGCGCTCGAACGAGGCATCCCGCTCACATGGGCTGCGAAGCTGATGGCGGAAAATCCGGCGAAACATTTCCGCCTCGACCACATCAAGGGCGCGCTGACGCCCGGCAAGGATGCCGACATCGTCGTGCTAGAACCGCGCGAAACCGTCTATGATGCTGCCGCGAACGGCAACAATGTCGTCGGCTGGAGCCCCTATAACGGCATCCGTCTGCCATGGACGATTTCGGCGGCATATCTGCGCGGCAGCCAGATAACCGATGGCATGAAGGTGCTTGCAGAGCCCGGCACGGGAAAATTCGTCCGCCCTTGGCCGCGTCAGATCATTTCCGGAGGAGCTGCATGAACCGCAACCTGCCCGTCAACGCCGATCGCATCGCCGAGGATATCGCTGCGCTGGCGAAGATCACCGAACCCGATCATCCATGGACACGCCGGGCTTTCTCGCCGCTCTTTCTTGAAGGCCGCGCCTATATCGAAGCACGTATGAAGGCGGCCGGGCTGGAAACGCGGATCGATGCCGCCGGCAATCTGATCGGACGCAGTGCAGGGACGAACCCAGGTCTTGGCACGATTATGGTCGGCTCGCATTCCGATACGGTGCCGGACGGCGGACGCTTTGATGGTATCGCCGGTGTGATCTCGGCGCTGGAAGTCGCGCGCGCGCTCAAGGACCAGGCGATCACACTGGAGCATGACCTGGAAATCGTCGATTTCCTCGCAGAAGAGGTGAGCATCTTCGGCGTTTCATGCGTCGGCAGCCGCGGCATGACTGGGCAACTTCCCGAAGCCTGGCTTTCGCGTAAGAGCGGCGACCGCGATCTGGCAAAAGGCATCTCCGGTGTCGGCGGCGATCCGGCGACGCTTCTCGCGCAGCGGCGTCCGGACCTCAAAGGCTTCCTCGAGCTGCATATCGAGCAAGGGCCGGTGCTTGAGAACGAGAAGAAGGATATCGGCATCGTGACGGCGATTGCGGGCATCACCCGGATTGAAGTCAGCGTCGAGGGCCGGGCGGACCATGCCGGTACGACGCCGATGGATGCCCGCGCGGATGCGCTGGTGGCGGCCTCGCAACTGGTGCTCGATATCCGCAATGCGGCAGCGGAGCTTGCGAAGACGCCGGGTCATTTCGCTGCGACCGTCGGCGAATTCCGGATCGAGCCGAATGCGGCCAACGTCGTGCCTTCCAAGGTGGTTCTGCTCATCGACGGACGCGCGGAAATTCGCAGCGACATGGAAGCCTTCTGCGAGTGGCTTGATGCGCATGTCATCACGCTTGCGATCGCCCACGGCGTCATGATCAATGCACCCAGTCGCGTATCCGACAACTATCCGACGCCCGGTGATCCCAGCGTGCTGAGGACGCTGGAAAATGCCTGTGAAACCGTCGGTGCCGAACATCGACGCATGGCGTCCGGTGCAGGGCACGATACCGCATGGATCGCCAAGGTCGCGCCGGCCGCGATGATCTTCGTGCCATGCAGGGAAGGACGCAGCCACTCGGCCGACGAATGGGCAGAAAATGACGACATCGCACTCGGCGCTGCCGTGCTTTTCGAGGCTGTGCGCGAGATGGACAGGACGCTGGTAGGGGAGGCTGAGGATGGGGCGCATACTCGTTGAGAAAGACGTCGAGGCGGCGGTCAAGGGCGGCTCGGTCTATGCAGCGGGCGGCGGCGGCTGGGCCGATCACGGCAGGATGCTCGGGTATGCTGCGGTCAGCATCGGCAAGCCGGAGCTCGTTTCCGTCGATGAATTGAAGGACGACGACTGGATCGCGACAGCAGCGGCAATCGGCGCGCCGGCTTCCACGACACCCTGGGAAATGCAAGGCATCGACTATGTGAAGGCCGTGCAGCTATTGCAGAACGAGCTTGGCGAACGGCTTTCCGGGCTTATCATCGGGCAGAACGGTAAATCCTCGACGTTGAACGGCTGGCTGCCCTCGGCAATTCTCGGCACCAAGGTTGTCGATGCTGTCGGTGATATCCGAGCACATCCGACCGGCGACATGGGCTCGATCGGCATGGCGGGCTCACGGGAGCAGATGATCCAGACGGCGGTCGGCGGAAACCGCGCGGACAACCGCTACATCGAGCTTGTGGTGAAGGGTGCGACCGCGAAGATTTCGCCGATCCTCCGCGCTGCCTCCGACCAGTCGGGCGGCTTCATTGCCAGCTGCCGCAATCCGGTGCGGGCATCCTACGTGCGCAAGCATGCAGCACTCGGCGGCATCTCGATGGCGCTTGCCCTCGGCGAAGCCATCATTGCGGCGGAAAAGAAGGGCGGACCGGCCGTCATCGATGCGATCTGCAAGACAACCGGCGGCAGCATCCTCGCAGAAGGCGTAATTGCCAAGAAGGACGTCGTCTACACCAAAGAAGCCTTCGATATCGGCAAGATCGGAGTCGGCTCCGGCGCCAGAGCCGTGACGATGCATGTGATGAACGAGTACATGGCTGTCGACGACGCCGATGGGGCGCGCATGGCAACGTTTCCCTCGGTCATCACGACGCTTTCGCCGCACGGTGAGCCGCTCAGCGTCGGCCAGCTCAAGGAGGGTATGCATGTCTTCATCCTGCATGTGCCGATGGAGATCATACCGCTTTCCGCAGGCGTGCTCGATCCGACCGTTTATCCGCCCGTGGAAAAAGCGATGGGTATCGAGATTGCGCGCTACGCCCTGGCGGCAAGGGCCTGACGCCATGGCGCGAGATGCTGGCCTTGAGGAACTGCTGAGGGAAGAGCTCGGCGGCCTGCCCGGCCTCAGCGAAAAGGCGATGTTCGGCGGCTTGGCCTTTCTGCTGAACGGCAACCTTCTTTGCGGTGCGCGAGAAGATGGCATGCTCGTCCGGCTCGGCAAAAGCAATGACGGCTGGGCGCTGGAACTGCCAGGCGTCGTCCAGATGATCTCGGGCGGACGGGCGATGCAGGGCTGGGTTCGCGCGGACGCCCGTGTCTATGGCGAGAATGCGCTGCGCAAGCGTCTGCTCGATGCCGCACTCGGCTATGTGCAAACGCTGCAGGTGAAATACCAAGACAGGACTTGAGGAAGGACATCCCATGCCGAAGCCCAATCCACGTCATCCGAAATTCCCGATTCCTGGCGGGCCGGAATTGCGGGCCAAGGGGTGGCGGCAAGAGGCGCTGCTGCGCCTCCTCGAAAACGTGCTTGCCGTCGGCGAAGACCCGGACAACCTCGTGGTTTATGCTGCGCTCGGCAAGGCGGCGCGCAACTGGGCGGCGCACAAGGGCATCGTCAAGGCGCTGACCGAGATGGAAGAGGACCAGACGCTGCTGATCCAGTCCGGCAAGCCGATCGGCCTGGTAAAGACACACGCCAAGGCGCCGCTCGTCATCATGGCGAACTGCAATATCGTCGGACAGTGGGCGAAGGCCGAGGTCTTCTACGAATTGCAGCGCAAGGGGCTGATCTGCTGGGGCGGGCTCACGGCAGGCGCCTGGCAGTATATCGGCAGCCAGGGCGTCATCCAGGGAACGTACGAAATCTTCATGCGCATTGCCGAGCGGCGTTTCGGCGGCGACCTCTTCGGCCGCTTCGTGCTCACCGCCGGTCTCGGCGGCATGGGAGGGGCTCAACCGCTGGCTGGCCGCATGGCGGGAGCTGCAATCCTCTGCATCGATATCGATCAGGAGCGAGCAAAGAAGCGCCAGCAAATCGGCTATCTGCAGGAGATTGCACCTGATCTCGATGCCGCGCTGCAAATGATCGACACGGCCGTGAAGGAAAGGCGCGCACTCTCCGTCGGCCTCGTCGGCAATGCGGCCGAGGTTTACCCAGAGATCGTCCGGCGCGGCATCGTGCCCGATATCGTGACGGATCAGACCTCGGCACACGATCTCGTCTACGGCTATGTTCCGAAGGGCATGAGCCTTGCCCAGGTCAAGGCACTTCGCGACGACGGCCAGGGCCAGTTGATGGCGGCAAGCCGCGCCTCGATCGTCCAGCATGTGACGGCGATGCTGGAGTTCCAGAAGAAGGGCTCCGAAGTCTTCGACAACGGCAACCTGATCCGCACACAAGCGAAAGAAGGCGGCGTTGCCAATGCCTTCGACATTCCGATCTTCACCGAAGCCTATTTGCGCCCGCTCTTCGCCCGCGCTATCGGTCCCTTCCGCTGGATGGCGCTGTCTGGAGAAGCAAGCGACATTGCAAGGATCGACGATCTGCTGCTCGAAATGTTTCCGGATAACAAGATCATCACCAACTGGATCCGGCTTGCCCGCGAGCATGTGCCTTTCGAGGGCCTGCCGGCGCGCATTGCCTGGCTGGGCCACGGCGAGCGCACGGCGCTTGCCCGTCGCGTCAACGAATTGGTCGCAAGCGGAGAGCTGAACGGTCCTGTCGCCTTCTCCCGCGACCATCTCGATGCCGGCGCCATGGCGCATCCAAACATCATGACCGAGCGCATGAAGGATGGCTCCGATGCGATTGCCGACTGGCCGCTGATCGATGCGATGATGCTCTGCTCCTCGATGGCTGACCTCGTCGTCGTCCATTCCGGCGGAGGCGGCTATGCCGGCTACATGACGAGCTGCGGCGTGACTGTCGTTGCCGACGGCACCGAGGCCGGCGACGAGCGGCTCGATCATGCGCTTACCAACGACACGGCGCTCGGCGTCATGCGGTATGCGGATGCCGGATACGAGGAGGCGCTGGACGAAGTGCAAAACAAGGATGTGCCGTATATTCGATTGAGTTAGCACTTAAGACCGAGCGCCTTTGCCTGGGGATCCCTCAGATGGGATTGGAGACCTCGATGAGATTGCCGTCCGGATCGCGGAAATAGATGGAGCAGATAGTGCCGTTGGCGCCGGCGCGTTCGACGGGCCCTTCCTCGATTGCAACATCTGCGTCTTCCAGATGCGCGATGACCTCGGCGAGTGCTGTTTCGGCGATAAAGCAGAGATCGGCCGAACCAGGTACCGGTTGGTTGGCTTTGGGATCGAATTCGCGCCCGGCCTGGTGAAGGTTGATCTTCTGATTGCCGAATTTCAGCGCCTTGCGGCCTTGGGCGAATGTTTCCACCGACATGCCGAGGACTTGGCGGTAGAACTCGCACGTCGCCTCGATATCGGCGACGGTCAGGACAAGGTGATCGAGATGGCTGATGCGGATCAAAATTTTCTCCTCGAAAGGCTGCGTGCGGCGCAGGCCGCCGCAAAGGCGAGGGCCAGCAGGGCGAGCGTGAAGAAGACGACCGCCGTCCAGCCTTCGATTGCGAAGAACCAGCCGCCTGCCGAGCCCACGACGCTCGAACCGACGTAATAGCCAAGCATATAGAGCGACGAGGCGTGTCCCTTCGTGTCTCTGGCAAGCTTCCCGACGAGGCCGCTTGCGATCGAATGGCTCATGAAGAAGCCGCTGGTGAGCACGACAACGCCGAAAATGATGACCGGCAGGAAGGCGCAAAGCGTCAGGGCGCTGCCAACGGCGGTAATTGCAATTCCCGTCAGCAGGACAGCGAAGTGGCCGAAGCGATCACCCAGTATGCCACCGACCGAAGAGGCGCCGATGCCGAAGAGATAGACGGTGAAGATCAAGCCGAGTTCGGTCTGCGTCAGCTCATAGGGTGCTGCGACAAGCCGGAAACCGGCATAGTTGTAGATGGTGACGAAGGAGCCCATCGCCAGAAAGGCAATGGCGAAAATGAACGGCAGCGCCGGATTGCGCATATGCGCGAGCCAGGCTTTCAGATGAAACTTCGGATCGAAGCCCGGGCGGCGGATAAAATTGCGCGAGGCGGGCAGCAGCGCAATGAAGCCGGCTGCCGCAGCCAAGCCGATCGCGCCGATCAGAAACATCGCCGGCCGCCAGGTCAGGTATTCCGCGAAGATTCCGGTCAGCACCCGGCCGGACATGCCGCCGAAGGCAGTGCCGCCGACATAAAGTCCCATTGTAGCGCCAAGGCCGCGCGGGTCGATTTCTTCGGCGAGATACGCCATCGCAACGGCCGGGACGCCGCCAAGGACAAAGCCCTGGAGGGCACGGATGACAAGCAGCAGGTGCCAGTCCGGCGCAAAGGCCGCTGCAATCGTCAGTACCGCCGCACCAACGAGCGAGATCGACATCAGGCTACGGCGTCCAAGACCTTCCGAGATGGCGGCTGCGCATATAATGGCAATGGCGAGGAAGCCGGTCGACAGCGAAAGCGAAAGCGAGCTTTCCGCGGGGCTGACGGAGAATTCGTCCGCAAAGATCGGCAACAGCGGCTGGACACAATAAAGCAGCGAGAAGGTGGAAAAGCCTGAAAGGAAGAGTGCAAGACTGGCACGTCGGTAAGAAGCCGTGCCACGCTGCAGGTATTCTTTCGCCGGGGATGCCGCCGGTGTTTCGATCGGGGAAATATCGCTCATTCTGGCTGCAGTCTTGTGCATGGCTCAAGCCTTTTCTCCATTGATCTAGTCAGAAGGGCATAAGCTGTCCAATATATGGAACTGATGTTTTCGATAGGTTTTGGAGATACCGCATGGAGCTTCGGCATATCCGCTATTTTCTGGCGGTCGCGGAGGAAGGCAATTTTACGCGGGCCGCGGTGAAACTCGGCATCGGCCAACCCCCGCTCAGCCAGCAGATCCGCGATCTCGAAGCGGAAATCGGCGCGGCCTTGTTTCATCGGGTGCCGCATGGCGCGGAATTGACGGCGGCGGGCGAGGCGTTTCTCGGCGAAGCCAAGGCGTCACTTGCTTCTGCCGAGAAGGCGAAACTTGCCGCCCAGCGAGCCGATCGCGGCGAGACGGGCAAGCTGGCGCTCGGCTTTACGGCCTCCTCCGCGTTCAATCCGGTTGTCAGCGCCACGATCAGGCGGTTTCGCGCGCAGTGGCCGGACGTGCGGCTGTCTCTGACGGAGATGAATACGTTGGCACTGATGGAAAAACTCAATCGCGGCGAGTTGGATGCGACCTTCATGCGCCCGAGCCTCGACGATCCGCCGGGCGTGCGCCTGAAACGTCTCGATGACGAACCGATGGTGGTCGCCCTGCCCGCAAACCATCCGCTTTCGAAGCACGAACGCCTGTCCCTGGCACTGCTGTCAAATGAGCCGTTCATTCTCTTTCCGCGGCTGGTTGGCCTCAGCCTCTTCGACGATGTCGTGCTCGCCTGCAGGAAGGCGGGTTTCGAACTGACGGTGACACAGGAAGCACCGCAGATTTCCTCTGTCGTCAATCTGGTTGCGGCAGAGCTCGGCGTGTCGATCGTTCCGGCATCGATCGCACAGATCAGGCTTGATGGCGTCGCCTACCGGCCGATCGACGGGCCGCCTGCGGTCGCGCGGCTGGCGCTAGCGGTCTTGAAGTCGCAGCGCTCGCCGGTGACGGAAAATCTGATGAGCCTGCTTTGACTTAGCCTGCAGGATCCCAATAAGGCGGATCGCCGAAGGCTTTTTTCAGGTGATCGGCTATGGCGCGGAGTTTGGCGGAAGGGTTGCGGCCTTGCGGATGGGCCATGTAGACGGACTCCGCTTCTGGCCTGTAACCGACATCAATCTCGACGAGTCTGCCTTCGCGGATTGCCGGACCTGCAATGAAGCTCGGCAGCAGCGCGATCCCGAGACCTGCAATTGCCGCATCGCGAAGCATGTCGCCATTGTTGATACCCATCGCCAGCTTCGCACGCACGACGATTGCACCCGTCGGGGTCTGGAAGCGCCAGTCCGCGATGCCGCGATTGGTGTAGAAGAGGCCTCGATGATCATCGAGATCGGATAATGTCGCCGGCGTCCCGTGGCGGTCGAGATAGGCTGGCGAAGCCGTCAGCAGACGGCGGCTGCGCGAGAGCTTCCAGGCCACTAGGCGGGAATCGGCGATCGGCCCATGGCGGATGATGGCGTCATAGCCTTCCGACGAAGCGTCCACACGGCGGTCATCGATGTCGAGCGTCAGCGCGATTTCGGGATGCCGTGCCAAAAACGGATAGAGGGCCGGACCAAGATGCATGCGACCGAAGGTGACAGGTGCTGCAATACGCAAGGGACCGGCGAGCGTACCGCGGCGCTCGGCCATATCGGCTGCGGCCTCTTCTATCTCATGCACGATCCGAAGCGCACGCTCCATAAAGGCCGTGCCGTCCTGCGTCAGCGTAAGCTTGCGTGTCGTGCGGTGAAGCAGCATGCCGCCGAGTGTCTTTTCCAGATCCGCCAGTCTTTCGCTGACAACGGATTTCGACATGCGCAGGCGTCTGGCAGCCTCGCTCACGGAACCTGATTCCACCACTGCGACGAAAGCCGCTATCCCTTCGATCTTGATCATCGTTCGGCATTTCCGAATTCGAGTTCCATCATATGGAGACTAATCCGAACGCATGGAAGATGCCATCTTCAACGCATCGAACAGGGCCGGAGACGCTGTCCCCTGCCAACCAGGAGATGGAACAATGAATCGCTTGAACAACAAAGTCGCAGTCGTCACCGGCGCAAGCTCCGGCATCGGCCGCTCGACGGCAAAGCTTTTCGCCGCGGAAGGCGCCAAGGTCGTCGTCGGCGCCCGCCGCCAGGCAGAACTCGACAGCCTCGCCGCGGAAATCAAGGAGGCCGGCGGCGAAGCCGTTGCTGTCGCTGGCGACGTGCGCTCGGAAGACTATCAGAAGGCACTCGTCGCTGCCGCAATCGAAAATTACGGCAAGTTTGACATTGCCTTCAACAACGCCGGCATGCTCGGCGAAGCTGGTCCGAGCACGGGCGTTTCCGAGGCAGGCTTCAGCGAAGCTCTGGCGGTCAACCTCACCGCCTCATTCCTCGCCGCCAAACACCAGATCGCGGAAATGGCGAAAAACGGCGGCGGTTCGGTGATCTTCACGTCCACATTCGTCGGCTACAGCTTCGCTTTCCCGGGCGTCGCCGCCTATGCCGCCAGCAAGTCCGGCCTGGTCGGCCTGACGCAGGCGCTTGCCGCCGAATTCGGCCCGCAGAATGTCCGCGTCAATGCCATCTTGCCCGGTGCAGTCGATACCGACATGTATCGCGAGATGAACGATACGCCAGACAAGCAGGGCTTTGTGACCAACCTGCACGCACTGAAGCGCGTCGCAACGCCAAAAGAGATCGCCCGCTCCGTCCTCTATCTCGCCTCCGACGACTCGAGCTTCGTAACAGGCACGGCTTCGCTGCTCGACGGCGGCGCATCAATCACGCGCACGTAGCCAAAACGCGATCATCGTCGCCAACTTCGCCGACCGCTCCGTCGTCCGGCCGCTGCTCGCCATACAGCTGATCTTGATCGACGGCGCCATCGGCTGGGTGAATGTCTCGATCTTTTCAACAGCGCCTTTTCTGATCGCTAGTGATGGGCCTTATAGGAGCGCCGTGGTGATTGCATGTTATCCGCCAAAGGCTTAGGGTCGGTAGTGGTCAACAAGGCGACGGATAGAAGGCCATGGCTCTCAGCGGCAAACGCATCCTCCTCATCATTTCCGGCGGCATCGCCGCCTATAAGAGCCTCGATCTGATCCGGCGCCTGCGCGAGTGCGGTGCTTCGGTGCGTCCGGTGATGACGAAGGGCGCGCAGGAATTCGTGACGCCGCTTGCTGTCGGCGCTCTTGCTGCAGACCACGTGTTCACCGACCTCTTTTCGAGGCAGGACGAACAGGATGTGGGCCATATCCGGCTTGCTCGCGACTGCGACCTCGTTCTGATCGCGCCAGCAACGGCCGATCTGATGGCCAAGATGGCAAATGGTTTCGCAGATGACCTGGCCTCGACCGTTTTGCTCGCGACGGACCGGCCGGTTCTTGCCGCGCCGGCGATGAACCCCAAGATGTGGTCGCACGCGGCGACGAAACGGAATTTCGACGTCCTGAAGGGTGACGGCATCCGTTTCGTCGGCCCGATGACAGGCGAGATGGCCGAGAGCAAGGAGGCCGGCATCGGCCGCATGGCTGAACCGCTGGAGATCGTTTTCGCCGCCGAAGCGTTACTTGACGATGGGCCGAAGCCGCTTGCCGGACGCATGGCGATCGTCACCTCGGGACCGACCCACGAACCAATCGACCCCGTCCGCTACATCGCCAATCGTTCTTCCGGCAGGCAGGGGCATGCGATTGCCGCAGCACTTGCGAAGCTCGGTGCGGATGTCGCACTCATCTGCGGACCGGTGTCAATTGCCGATCCCGTCGGCGTCAGGACGATCCATGTCGAGCGCGCCGAAGAAATGCGCGATGCGGTCCTCGCTGCGCTGCCGGCCGATATTGCCGTCATGGTGGCAGCCGTAGCCGACTGGCGCGTGGCCTCGGCCGCCGATCAGAAGATCAAGAAGCATCCGGGCGAATCCATCCCGACGCTGGCGCTGACCGAAAACCCCGACATCCTGAAGGCGGTCGGCCACCACACGATGCGGCCGACGCTGGTGATCGGCTTTGCGGCCGAGACGCAGGATGTCGAAAACAACGCCAAGGCGAAGCTCGAGCGCAAGGGTGCCGACCTGATCGTTGCGAACGATGTCTCGCCGGCGACGGGCGTCATGGGCGGCACGCGCAACAGCGTGAAGCTGATCAGCCGAAGCGGCGTCGAGCAATGGCCCGATCTCGGCAAGGAAGAGGTTGCGGAAAAGCTGGCGGCGCTGATTGCCGAACGCTTCAGGCAGGGATAGCGAGACCCGCCGCTGCGCTTGTACGCTTTTCCGGCTTGAAGGCCACGACCTCGATGCCGTTCTCGCCAATCGTGACGGCGCTGCCGTCCGGTATCTCGGCCCAGGCATCGATGTCGTCGTTCAACGGCTCGGAAACAAGGCAATGTCCCTGGCGCATCGGTGAGGCATAAAGTGTCGGCGCCTTTCGATCTGTCGCATAACGAATGCCGTAGAGCGACCGACCGTCGGAAAACGCGGCGGTGAAACGCACATGGGCGTGGCCCAGGATGTCTTCAGCAAGCCCTTCGACGAAGCTCACCATCTCCGCCATCGCAGTAAGCGGCGCCCGGCACAAACCGAATTGCAGGGCGATCAGGAACATCAGCTCGGAATCGGTCGTGCCACTGCGGACACTGAAGAGCTCGTCATCGAGCATCGCCTCCATGGAACGGCGCAGGCGCTCGAAGCCGCCGACCTGGCCGTTGTGCATGAAAGACCAATTCCCATGCGTGAACGGATGGCAATTGTCGCGCCGTGTACCGCCGCCGGTGGATGCGCGCACATGGGCCAGGAAAAGCGGCGAGCGGATTTGGCGCGCCAGGCTCTTCAGATTGCAGTCGGACCATGCGGGAAGGATATCGCGGTAGCGGCCGGGCTCCGGCCGGTCGCCGTACCAGGCAATCCCGAAGCCATCGCCGTTCGTTGCGGTCTTGGCGCGGGTGGCGCAATGGGATTGCTCGATGAGCGAGTGGGCGGGCGAGGAAACCAGCTCCTCGAGATAGAGGGGGTCTCCACGATAGGCTGCCCAGCGACACATGCTTTTCTGACTCCGTAACCCGCCGTCCCGGCGACGGGACTGGTTGGAAATGCCCGATTAATTGTCGAGCGCGATGGTGAATAAAAACTTAACGATTGCAAATTTTGCAAGGCGGCATGCGAGTTTCAAACACGCCAGGCGATCACATTCGTTGAGCACGCATCTTCTTTTGTGAACATTGTCTCTTGGCTGTGTCACAGCGGACATCGCAAGGATTTCTCTTGCATCGTCGAAATTTTTCCTTACCTTTTAAGCATCAGCAACAGAACGAAAGGAAGGTGATCCAATGTCTAATGAGATTTCGGACCTCGTAACGGGCATGGGAGAGGTGACGAAAGCGAGGCAGCCCTCGCTCTAATCCCCGCCTTCCTGGGGCCGCCTTGACGGTCCAGGCCAGCTACAGGCCAAACTCATGGAAAGGGTCGCTGAGGCGGCCCTTTTTTATTTTGCAGAATTTCTTTGACCACGACCGAGCCATGGCATATTCATAGAATCATCTGATGACTTTATGAATATGCCATGCAACCGCTCTACAAGACAAATCTGGCCGAGACGGCGATTGAAGCGATCCGCGGCGAAATCCTCGCGAAGCGATGGAGTGTCGGCGCCAAGCTGCCGAACGAAGCCGCTCTTTCCGCCGCGCTGGCAGTTAGCCGGGGCACGATCCGCGAGGCCGTGCGCGTGCTTGTCTCTCAGGGCCTGCTCGAAACGCGACAAGGCTCTGGCACCTACGTCCTTTCGACGAGGGATGCCAGTCGACCACTGACGATGGCGAGGCGGGCAAGCCTGCGCGACCAGTTCGAAGCGCGCTGCGCCCTGGACGTCGAGGCAGCCCGCCTCGCCTCGCTGCGGCAGACGCCCGAAATTATAACTCTGCTGCGCGACCTCCTGGCCAAGCGCGGCAAATACGAAGGGGGCGACAAGGCGGCCTTCGTCGAGCGCGATCTTGCCTTTCACAAAGCGATCATCGCTGCCTCCGGTAACCGGGCGATGATCGAGATCTATGACTTCTTCTCGGCCTCGATTGCCGAAACCATCGAGGCAACGCTCGGGCAGGATATTCCCGAGCCCGACGCGAAAGCGCACGCCGATATCATCGATGCCATCGAGACCGGTCTCCCCGCGAAGGCGGATGCCGCCGTGCGCCGCTTCATGAAGCCGGTCATTGCAGCCCTTGAACGGATGATTCTCTCGTGACCTCCTCCATTTCTGATGCAGCCGATCCACTCGAGGCCATCGACGAGCAGTTGATCGATGCCGAGGCGGACAGTATTCCCGCACCCCAAGCACCGGCACAGTCGGCAGTGGCAAGCCGTATCATTCTCGGTGTCAGCCTCGTACTCATCGCCTTCAACCTTCGCCCCGTGTTCTCCAGCGCATCCGCGCTGCTGCCGGAAATTCGCGCGGGGCTTGGCCTTTCGGCCCTCGGCGCGAGCCTGTTGACCACGCTTCCCGTCGTTTGCCTGGGCGCTTTTTCGCCGCTCGCGCCAAAGCTGGCACAGCGATTGGGTGCCGAGCGAACGCTCCTCGGCGTGCTCGTGCTGCTGGCACTCGGCACGGCCATGCGCGGGCTATCCTCGGTTCCGCTTCTGTTTTTCGGAACCGCGCTTGCTGGCGCTTGTATCGCCGTCGGAAACGTCCTGCTTCCTGGCCTGGTCAAGCGCGACTTCGCCGACCGCACAGCGCTGATGACCGGATGCTATACGATGGCGCTCTGCGCCGGCGCAGCGAGCGCTGCCGGTTTCACACTGCCGATCGAGCACGCACTCGACGGATCGCTGGAGGGCGCTCTTGCCGCCTGGGCATTGCCCGCTTTCGTCGTCGCCTTGATCTGGCTTCCGCAGGTTCTAAGGATACCGGCGCAGACGCGGCGAAGCGGCTTCAGGGTCGAGGGCCTCTGGCGGGACCGGCTTGCCTGGCAGGTCACCCTTTTCATGGGCCTTCAGTCAGCGCTCGCCTATTGCGTCTTCGGCTGGCTCGTGCCGATCCTGCGCGAGCGCGGCCTCGACGGTGTGACTGCCGGCGCCATCGTTTCGGTATCAGTCATGGTGCAGGCCGCCGCCTGCCTCGTGGCACCGCACATTGCCGTACGCGGCAAAGACCAGCGGCTGATCAACGCTGCGCTGTGCGTCATTGCCGTGGTGGCCCTGCTTGGCCTGCTCTTCGCGCCGCTTTCGACGGTCTGGCTTTGGGCAGTGCTGCAGGGAATGGGACAAGGCGGCCTGATTGCAGTGGCAATGACGACGATCGTGCTGCGCTCGCGCGATCCGCATGTCGCCGCTCACCTATCCGGCATGGCGCAATGTGTCGGCTATCTGCTGGCCGCTGTCGGTCCGCTGATCGTCGGGCTCATTCGCGGCACGACCGGAAGCTTTGCCTGGTCCGCAGTACTCTTCGTTCTGCTCGGATTTGGAGCCGCGATCAACGGCTGGAATGCAGGACGTGCACTCCACGTCCATGCGCGCACGACCCAGAAGACGTAAGCGCTCTCCTCACCTGCCCATCACCATCTCTTGATACCTCTGCTAGATGGCAGATGTTACGCTATCTACGATCGCGTTCCATCGCCCAGGAGGAAAGAGTGTCGTTCCGATCTGCCGCCATCCTGTTCGCGCTGCTGGCTCTCGCTGCACCTGCTGTCTCGAATGCCCAGGAGCGGCCCGGCGTCTTAAAACTGTTGCCCCCCGATTCCGTGACCCAGCATGAACAGAACATCGCCGGGCGCAGGCTGGCCTATACGGCGAGCGCGGGCACGCTCGATCTCTTCGGGCAGGACGGCGCTCGCACCGGTGCGATATTCTACACCGCCTATACCGCCAAGGAGGGTGCGGCCAACCGGCCGATCACCTTCGCTTTCAACGGCGGTCCGGGCGCGGCTTCCGCATTTTTGCACCTTGGGCTCGTCGGGCCGCGCATATTGGATTTCGGTCCCCAGGCCCGGGACGGCGCAAATGCGAAGCTCGTCGACAATCCGCAGAGCTGGCTCGATTTCACCGATCTCGTGCTGATCGATCCGATCGGCACAGGATGGAGCCGCACGGCGAAGGCCGACGACGCTTCGAACTATTACAGCGTCAACGCCGATGCGCAGAGCATTGCAAAGGCGATCGCGCTTTATGTCGCGCACAACAATCGCTCTGGCTCACCAAAATATCTTCTCGGCGAAAGCTATGGCGGTTTCCGTGCCGCCAAGGTCGCCGCTGCCCTTCGGCAAAGCCAAGGCATCATCATCGCCGGCGCGGTCATGCTCTCGCCCTTGCTTGAGGGCCAGCTGATGTTCAATGCAGACCGGTTTGCGCTTGGGGCTGCTCTGGAGTTTCCGTCCCTCGCCGCCGCTGAAGCCGAGCGCCGCAAGACCTTCGACGAAGAAGCGCAAAGAGACGCGGAGAAGTTCGCGCTCGGCGAATATCTGACGACCTTGGCCGGACCAGCACCGGCGGGGGACGCTGCGAAGGCATTCTATGGCAAGGTCTCGACGATGACCGGCATTCCCCAAGACGTCGTCACCCGAAACCGCGGCTTCCTGGGCAATGCCTTTGCCAAGAATTCCGCCAAGCAGCAGGGCGAGGTGATGAGCCCCTACGATGCCTCGTTCGCAACGCCAGACCCTTATCCGGAGTCAGACTCCGACCGTGGCGATGATGCGGTCCTCGACGGATTTACCCGCGCTTATGGTGGCGCTTTTGCCGATTACGCACGCAACGAACTCGGCTTCAGGACCGAGATGACCTATACGCTGCTCGAAAGCGACGTCAGCCGTCAGTGGGAATGAGGGGGGGGACAGGGCAGCGGATCACGGCGGCAGGCGAGGATTAAGGACGACCTACGCGCGATACTGGGATCCGATACAAGATTGCATGTGCTACACGCAAAGTGACATCACACTATCGACGCGACATACGAGACACGCCACGCACACGAGAGCAACATCACAGACCG
>NZ_JABEPH010000711.1:0-628 GCF_013004495.1 Rhizobium sp. SEMIA 4085 | reverse complement strand
AACCGGCTTCGGACGCCTCGGGCCTAAACCCAAAACACCTGGAAGCCTCCAGATCAATCTTCTCTTCACGATATATGCAGAACAGGCATCGTCACAAACGATGCAAACTTTGTTTTTCTTCAGAAGATATCTCAAATCCCTCAGTTCAACACCAAAGCGATTTGGTGGAGCTGAGCGGGATCGAACCGCTGACCCCCTGCTTGCAAAGCAGGTGCTCTCCCAGCTGAGCTACAGCCCCAACCATCGCAAACACCTGACAGCAAACCGCCAGGATCAGTTAAACCAGGAGCAAACCAAACTGCAAAAGCAAATGGTGGGCCCGGGTAGACTTGAACTACCGACCCCACGCTTATCAAGCGTGTGCTCTAACCAACTGAGCTACGGGCCCATCGCTTTCATCCTGATCAACAGGACGATAGTCCGTCGCCGGCCGTCCGGCGCCCCAGCGGAGCGCAGCACCGAAGGTGCAAACAGCGCGTGAGCGCACTCAATGGTTCGATATCTTCTTGAAGAAAGAGAAACGTGGACGGCGAAAGCTCGCCATACCGTCGTGACCGAAGTCGACGCGGCGTATTGCGTTTCGATGGTCACCTGACTGGTGCCATCTATGTTCTAAAAAGCACGGGAA
>NZ_JABEPH010000710.1:0-629 GCF_013004495.1 Rhizobium sp. SEMIA 4085 | reverse complement strand
CAGCACAGGTCCGAACACTTCGCGCGTCAGGTCCGACATCTGCTTCAGTTCGATGATCGTCGGCGGAACGAAGGTGCCAAGAGCCGCAGTGTCGGGAAGCGGCAATTGCTCCACCTTGCAGCCCAGCGAGCGCATCCGTTCGATGTGCTGGTCGATCTCGGCCTTTGCCTGTTCGGAAATCACCGGTCCGACGTCGATGTTGAGCCGGTCGGTGCGTCCGATCCTGAGCTCCTTCAACGCCCCCTTCAACATGGCGAGCGTCCTGTCGGCGACGTCATCCTGGAGGCAAAGCACCCGCAAAGCCGAGCAACGCTGGCCGGCGCTGTCGAAGGCGGAGGCAATCACGTCGGCAACAACCTGCTCGGCGAGCGCCGAGGAATCCACGATCATCCCATTTTGTCCGCCCGTTTCCGCAATCAAGGGTATTGGTTTTCCGGCCGGCGAGAGGCACTCACTTAGCTGGGCCTGGATTTGACGGGCGACCTCGGTCGAGCCGGTAAACATGACCCCTGCCGTTTCCGGGGCCGCCACCAGTGCAGCTCCGAGACGGCCGCTGCCGGGCACGAACTGCAGCGCGCCACGCGGCACGCCGGCTTCATGCAGGATTTTCACGCTTTCATAAGCGGTGA
>NZ_JABEPH010000078.1:0-18900 GCF_013004495.1 Rhizobium sp. SEMIA 4085 | reverse complement strand
GAATACGCTTGGAATTCGGGAGGGCGAGACGGTTGCCCATCTGGGTGCCGGGACCGGCTACTACACTGCGATCATTGCCGGACTCGTCGGCTCCTCTGGCAAGGTCGTCGCCGTCGAATACGACGAAGCGCTGGCCGAAAAGGCGCGGGAAAACCTTTCCGGTTATCCCAATGTCGAGGTAGTGCAGGGCGATGCGGCCGATTGGCCGAAGGAAGACGCCGACGTCGTATACGCCAATTTCGCTCTCGACCATCCGCCTGCCGCCTGGATCGAAAACCTGGGCGTCAGTGGGCGGCTGTTGTTTCCGCTCGGGATCCCGGCGGTCGAAAATGGCAGGGCGAGCGGCTTCACCCGTTCGGCAGGCTTCCTGCTGATAGACCGGCGCGCCAGAGGTTTTGGCGCCCGCTTCATTCAGCCGGTCTCCTTCGTCTGGGCGGAGGGTCAAGAACCGCCGCCCGCCGGTCGCCACGAGGGTCTGGCGGAAGCCTTCCGCAGCCGCCGGCTGTTCCAGGTTCGCAGTTTCCGCTGGCGGACTGCGGCCCAAGGCGTAGAGTGCTACGGCGAGGAGGACTGGGGGCTTTGTTTCGAGGAGCCGTGATCTTCACTCCGCCGCGATCTTGCCCGCCAGCTGACGGTTCTTCATCAGTTTGTAGATCACCGAATCCATCAGCGCCTGGAACGAGGCGTCGATGATGTTTTCCGACACGCCCACCGTCCACCAGCGAAGGCCGTCGCTGTCGGTGGATTCGATCAGCACGCGCGTGATGGCTTCGGTGCCGCCATTGAGGATACGCACCTTGAAGTCGGCGAGAACCAGGTCGTCTATTTCGTGCTGATAATTGCCGAAATCCTTGCGCAGCGCCAGGTCGAGCGCGTTGACCGGGCCGTCGCCTTCCGCCACCGACATGATTGTGTGGCCGTCGATCACCATCTTCACGACGGCTTCCGAGACGATCTTCACCCGCCCGTGCGAGTCGAAGCGGCGCTCGACCATCACGCGGAAGCCTTCGATCGAAAAGAATTCCGGGATGGTGCCAAGCGTGCGGCGGGCCAAGAGCTCGAAGCTCGCATCCGCTCCCTCATAGGCGTAGCCGGAAGCTTCGCGCTCCTTGACGATGGAAATCAGCCGGTCGAGCTTCGGATCGTCCTTGGCGACTTCGATGCCCCGGCGTTTCAGAGCATTGATGAAGTTCGCCTTGCCGCCCTGGTCGGAAACCATGACCTTGCGGTAATTGCCGACGCTTTCCGGCGGCACATGCTCGTAGGTGCGCGGATCCTTGAGCAGAGCGGAGGCATGGATGCCCGCCTTGGTGGCGAAGGCCGAAGCGCCGACATAGGGCAGTTGATGATCTGGCGAGCGGTTCAGAAGCTCGTCGAAGGCATGGGAAAGGCCGGTAAGGTTCACCAGCCGCTCCGCATCGATGGTGGTTTCGAAGCGGGTGCTGTAGGTGTCCTTCAGGGCCAGCGTCGGGATCAGCGTCACCAGGTTGGCATTGCCGCAACGCTCGCCGATGCCGTTGAGCGTCCCTTGGATCTGGCGCACGCCTGCCTCGACGGCGGCAAGCGAATTGGCGACTGCCTGGCCCGTATCATTATGCGCATGGATGCCGAGACAGCGACCGGGAACGCCTGCGGCAATCACCGCCTCGACGATGGCGTGGATCTCGGGCGGTTGCGCGCCGCCATTGGTGTCGCAGAGCACGACCCAGCGAGCACCCGCTTCATGCGCGGTCTTCGCGCAGGCGAGCGCATAGGCGGGATTGGCCTTGTATCCATCGAAGAAATGCTCGCAATCGACGATCACCTCCTTGCCGGCGGCGACGGCCGACTTCACGCTCTCGCCGATGCATGCGAGGTTTTCCTCGTTGGTGCATGCGAGCGCGACCTCGACGTGATAGTCCCAGCTCTTTGCGACGAAACAGATCGCGTCGCTCTTTGCCTGCAACAGCGCTGCGAGGCCCGGATCGTTGGAGGCTGAAACGCCCGGCCGCTTCGTCATGCCGAAGGCGACGAATGCTGCCTGGCTGGTGCGCCTCTCTGCGAAGAAGGCGGTGTCCGTCGGATTCGCGCCTGGATATCCGCCCTCGATATAATCGAGGCCGAACTCGTCCAGCATGGTCGCAATCGCAATCTTGTCCTCGACCGAGAAGTCTATCCCGGGCGTCTGCTGCCCGTCGCGGAGCGTCGTGTCGAAGAGGTAGATTTTCTCTCTGGTCACCGAGGTGCCTCCGAAGCATTTGATGTTATCCCGTGCGCCTCACCCCCCTCTGCCGGCAGAGCCGACATCTCCCCCACAAGGGGGGAGATTGGGAAAATGCGGCAGCTCTCGCCCACTGCATCGATGGTTGCACGAGTGGGTGCGGACAGCCGATCTCCTCTCTTGTGAGGGAGATGCCCGCCACGGCAGAGGGGGATATCCACGACGCGCATCACGTGCCCTTATTTCCCCGCAAACTTGTCGGTTGCCCGGATCAGCTGATCCAGGATGCCGGGTTCGGAAAATGCATGGCCCGCACCTTCGATCAGGTGGAATTCGGCCTTCGGCCAGGCCTTGTGCAGCGCCCAGGCGAAGCGGGCGGGGCAGGGCATGTCGTAGCGACCATGCACGATGACGCCCGCAATATCCTTGAGCTTGTGCGCCTCGCGGATCAGTTGGCCTTCTTCCAGCCAGCCGGCATTGACGAAGAAATGGTTCTCGATGCGGGCGAAGGCATAGGCGAACGCGGCCTCCTCGAACTTGCCGCTGGTCGACGGCTCGGGCAGCAGCGTGATCGTCTCGCCTTCCCAGATGCTCCAAGCATGCGCGGCTTTAAGCGCGATTGCCTTGTCGTCGCTCGTCAGGCGGCGGTGATAGGCCTGCATCATCTCGTGCCGCTCTTCGGGCGGAATGGGAGCAATGAAGCGTTCCCACTTGTCGGGGAACATTTCCGAAGCGCCGAACTGATAGTACCAGTCGAGTTCCGCTTTCGTGAGCGTATAAATGCCGCGCACGATGAGTTCGGAGACCCGCTCGGGATGCTTTTCGGCATAGGCAAGCGCCAGCGTCGATCCCCAGGAGCCGCCGAAGATCTGCCATTTCTCGGCCCCAGCCATATCGCGCAGGCGCTCGATGTCGGCAACGAGATGCCACGTCGTGTTGGCGTTCAGGTCCGCATGCGGCGTGGATTTACCGCAGCCGCGCTGGTCGAACAGCGTCACGTCGTAGAGCGCCGGGTCGAAGAGGCGGCGATGCACGGGCGAAATGCCGCCGCCTGGGCCGCCGTGCAGGAAAACGGCGGGTTTGGTGCCCGGCGTTCCGCAGCGTTCCCAGTAGATCACATGGCCGTCGCCGACATCGAGATGGCCCGAAGCATAGGGTTCGATTTCTGGATAGAGGGTACGCAGCACTTCGGTCATATCTTCAAGCCTTTCGCCGGCCATACCTCGGTATCGTGGTCGGGATGCTGGAAGGAGATGATCTGCTCCTGCCGGGCATAGTAATCGGGGTCCCGGTGAACCGGTGTGTCGAAGATCGTTTCGACCCAGGGCAGACGCGAGTCGTAATTCACTTGGATCTGCGGCGCGAGATCGCTGCGGTCGTCGAAGGTGCCGATCGCAAGCTCCAGCCCGCCGGGATGCCGGTAGGTCATCGGCGTGCCGCAACTGCTGCAGAAACCACGGTCGATATTGACCGAGGACCGGAAATAGCTCGGCTCGCCGCGCGTCCACTCCACGCCCTCTTCCGGCGCAGTAATGAGCGCCGAAAAGAAGCCGCCGAACTGCTTCTGGCACATGCGGCAATGGCAGATAGACGGACGCCCCAGCTTGCCGCTGATACGAAAGCGTATCGCGCCGCATTGGCACCCGCCTGTTCTGATGGGTTCGCTCATGTCTGTACTCCGGATGGCCAGTGGTTCGTATCGTGATCGGGATGCTGATGATTGCTGGCTGCGATCGCGTCTTCGCGCTCGGTGCTCCCGGCGGCGGGCTCTACCGGCAGGGTGTCCAGCGCGTGAAAAAAGCTCATCTTGCGACCGGTATTCGATTGCATCACCGGCCTGACCGCATCGGGATCGTCCAGCGAGCCGAGCGTAATGTTGACGGACTCGGCACGAGGTATGTCGTAAAAGAGTGGCGTGCCGCAATCGCCGCAGAAGCCGCGGTGCACGAGATCGGAAGAGCGAAACCACTTCGGTTTTCCGCGCGTCAACGCAAAATCCGTTCGCATCACCGCTCCGAGCGGCAGGAAATAGTTGCCCGCCGCCTTCTGGCACATGCGGCAATGGCAGATATGCGGATAGCCGAGTTCGCCCGCCGCGCGATAGCGCACTGCGCCGCATTGGCATCCGCCGCTATGGCTTTTCCCCGCCGTCACTTGCGCTCCTCCGGCCATTCTGTCGTGTCGTGATCTGGATGCTGATTGGAGACGATCTCACTGATGAATGCGGCCGTCTCGACGTCGTCCTCCGTCCGTATGCCGGGAAGCTCATGCAGTTTGTCCGTGAACGGCAGCTTGCCTTCGATGCCATACTGGATCGTCGGCGGCAGAAGAGCCGGATCATCGAACGCGCCCGCTGCAATCGCCATCCCATCCGGCGCCTCATAGGTCAGCGGTGTGCCGCAATCGCCGCAGAAGCCGCGCTCGGCAAAATTGGAGGAACGGAATGTCTTCCGCTCGCCGCGCGTCCACTCGAAATCAGCCCCGCGCACGGAAACCAGCGGCGCATAATAGCCGCCGAACGCTTTCTGGCACATGCGGCAATGGCAGATCGACGAATGCGAAAGCTCGCCTTCCACCCGGAATCGGATCGCACCGCACTGGCAGCCGCCGGTGTAGACAGTCATCGACACTTCCTCCCGTTTGGCATGGGTGAAAAAATCCCTCCCCACACGGCGAAGGTCTGGTTCGCGCCGCCGCGGGCATTCTCAGCGACAATCTCGTCGGCTGCTGCATGCTCGACAGGGGTGTTGTTGCGAAGCGGCATGGCGCAGTAGCCCCTCCCGTTTCTGGGGAGCGGTTGGGGAGAGGCATTTTTCGATAGGGCTGAACTCACCGCTTCACCTCCCAGGTCGTCACGCGCTCGCCAGTGACGGCATCTTTGCCGTCTTTGAGCTGGATGCCCTCGGCAAGCAGCGTCTCGCGGATCTTGTCGGCCTCAGTGAAGTTTTTTGCCTTCAAGAGTTCAAGGCGGGCGCGCACCCGCCTGTCGATCTCGCCGGCGACCGCCTCATCCACTTCCGTTTCCTTCGGTTCCACGCCGAGAAGGGCAGCGCTCGCCGCGAAGGCGGCGGCGTTGCCGGACTGCGCCAGAGCATGAAGCGCCTGAACGGCGGCGACGGTGTTCAGGTCGTCGGCAAGCGCGTTCAGTACTGCCTCGTCCGGCGACGCGTCGCCGGCATCCGCCGCTGGCCACTTCGCCAGCAGGCGTTCGGCCTCTTCTAGCCGCTTGATCGAAAAATCGATCGGCTCGCGGTAATGCGTCATCAGCATCGCAAGCCGCAAAACTTCGCCCGGCCACTTCCGACCGCCGAATTTTTCGGTGTGCAGCAGCTCGTAGATGGTGACGAAGTTGCCCTCGGATTTCGACATCTTGCGGCCCTCGACCTGCAGGAAGCCGTTGTGCATCCAGACATTCGACATCGCATCCGTGCCGTGGGCGCAACGGGATTGGGCGATCTCGTTTTCGTGGTGCGGGAAGATCAGGTCCAACCCGCCGCCGTGAATATCGAAGACCTCGCCGAGATAGCGCTGGCTCATCGCCGAGCATTCGATATGCCAGCCCGGACGGCCGCGGCCCCAGGGGCTTTCCCAGCCGGGCTCGTTATGGCTCGAAAGCTTCCAGAGAACGAAGTCGCCGGGGTTCTTCTTGTGCGCATCGACGGCGACGCGCGCGCCGGCCTGTTGCTCATCGAGATTGCGCTTCGAAAGCGCGCCGTAATCCGCCATGGATTTCGTGTCGAACAGCACTTCGCCCTCCGCCTGATAGGCGTGGCCCTTGGCAATCAGCTTTTCGATGATCTCGATCATCTGCGCGATGTTTTCGGTCGCGCGCGGCTGGATGGTCGGATCAAGGCAGCCGAGAGCCGTGGCATCTTCGAGATACTGCGTCTCGGTTTTTTCGGTGACCAGGCGGATCGCCTCGTTCAGCGGCAAGCCGGGGTGGTCGCGCAGAGCCCGCAGGTTGATCTTGTCGTCGACGTCGGTGATATTGCGCGCATAGGTGACGTGCTCGGCGCCATAGACGTGCCTGAGCAGCCGGAACAGCACGTCGAAAATGATGGCGGGCCGCGCATTGCCGATATGGGCGTAGTCATAAACCGTCGGGCCGCAGACGTACATGCGGACGTTGAGCGGATCGATGGGCTTGAAGACCGTCTCTTCGCGCGTCAGCGTATTGTATAGCTTGATTTCCGGCTTCTTCTGTTCCGGCTGGCCGGCCATGTCTATTCTCCCAAAATGCAATGATCCGAAAAATGCCGCGGCCGGCGGGCCGGGGCGTTTCTCATCTTTGGGTATTTGGGAGACGAAAACGGCCAGGCCAGCGAGCGCGCTAGCGAATAATCTTCCGGCAGATAATGCAGGTAACCGTTTTCATGGCGGGTTTTATGGCGCGGGAACGATGTTTGGTCAAGTGGTGCGGCAAGTGCAGGGCTGGGATGGCGAATAATTCGCCATCTTTCCGGCGCAAGCCTTTGCTGCCAAAGGCGGAAGCGGTGGAGCGAGAGAGCATCAGTGAAGAAAGCTGTTCAACGAGCCGTCGTCGGTGCGGCGATTCTAGCGGTCGCATCCGCTTCTTATTTGGCTTACGATTTCGGCATGGTCCGCTTCAATCATCCGTCCATCAAGGACTATCCGATCCAGGGCATCGACGTTAGCCACCATCAAGGCGACATCGACTGGAAGAAGCTCGCCGCTCAACTGAATGTCCGCTTCGCCATCATGAAGGCGACAGAGGGCGGGGATCATAAGGACAGACGATTTGCCCGGAACTGGCAGGCCGCAAAAGAGGCCGGCATCGTGCGCGGGGCATATCACTTCTTCACCTTTTGCCGTCCGGGCCGTGAGCAGGCGCAAAACGTAATGGCGACTGTTCCCAAAGAGCAGGGCACGCTGCCCATCGCGATCGATCTCGCATTTGTCGGCAACTGCGACAAAGTTCCGACGGTCGAGCAGCTGACCGCCGAGGTCAACGCCTTCCTGGCCGAGATCAAGAGCGCATATCCGGAAAAGCCGATATTCTACGTCACGCAGGAATTCTTCGACCGATATCTGAAAGGCAACGAATCCAGCTTCCCGGATCATTATCTCTGGCTGCGCAGCCTATTCAAAGAACCAGAGCAGGAAAAATGCGGCCGCTGGTCGATATGGCAGTTTGCCGACAACGGCAAAATCGATGGCATCGAGGGGCCGGTTGACCTCAACGCGCTCTGCCCCACGGAAACGGGGCTTGCGGCGCTGTTTGCTGAAACAGCCGGCCGGTAGCCCTTATTCCGGCAGCCGGTAATCTACAAGCCTGTTTTCGCGGACGATGAAGAGCTTGCCTGTCTCGGTTACATCCGGGCCGACGAGCGGCAGGATCGCCTTGGCGACTTCGGAAGGATGCGGCAGCGTCGCGGGATTTTCGCCGGGCACGGCCTGGGCGCGCATGGCGGTGCGGGTGGCGCCGGGATCGACGCTGGTGATGCGAAGAGCCGTCGACCGGCTCTCGCCGGCCCAGGTGCGCGCGAGCGCCTCGACCGCGGCTTTCGACGCGGAGTAGGGCCCCCAGAAAGGCCGGCATTTGTGAGCGGCAGCCGACGAGATGATCACGGCGCGGCCGGCGTGCGAGCGCGCAAGCAGCGGATCGACGGAGCGGATCAGCCGCCAGGTGGCCGTGACGTTGATGTTCATCACTTTCTCGAAGGTCTTTGCCTCGATATGGCCGATCGGCGAGATGACGCCGAGCACGCCGGCATTGGCAACGAGGATGTCGAGCTTGCCCCAGCGCTCGAAAATCGAGGCGCCGAGCGCATCGATGGCGTTCATATCCGCAAGATCGAAGGGCACGAGTGTGGCGCTGCCGCCGGCAGCCTTGATCGCGTCGTCAAGCTCCTCGAGGCCGCCGACCGTGCGGGCGCAGGCGATCACGTGGGCTCCGGCCTTTGCCAGTTCCAGCGCCGTGAAGTAGCCGATGCCCCGCGATGCACCGGTGACGAGTGCGATGCGGTCTTTGAGGTCGATGGTCATGATCGTGTCGTCCGTGTCGGTTGCGCGCAAACGCATCCCACCCTGATGAGGGGAAGAGGAGGCGCCGGCGTTCATTCAGGTTTGAAGTCCCTTAGCCGTTGCTGGCCATCACGGCGAGCTTGCGCACGTTGCTCGTGCTTTCCTTGTCGAGCAGGCGTGTCGGGTAGTCGCCGGTGAAATAGTGGTCGGTGAACTGCGGATTGTCGTTGTTGCGATCTTCCCCGCCGACCGCACGATAAAGCCCGTCGATCGAGAGGAATTCGAGCGAATCCGCGCCGATGTAATCGCACATCGCCTTCAGGCTGTTGTACTGGTTGGCAAGCAGCTTGTCGGCGTCCGGCGTATCGATGCCGTAGAAGTCCGGGAAATAGATCATCGGGCTTGCGACGCGGATATGGACTTCCTTCGCGCCTGCGTCGCGGATCATCTGGACGATCTTCAGCGATGTGGTGCCGCGCACGATCGAATCGTCGACGAGGACGACGCGCTTGCCTTGGATCATCGCCCGGTTGGCCGAATGCTTCAGTTTGACGCCGAAGGCGCGGATCTGCTGTGTCGGCTCGATGAAGGTACGGCCGACATAGTGGTTGCGGATGATGCCGTATTCGAAAGGAATGCCGCTCTGCTGAGCGTAACCGAGCGCTGCCGGCGTACCGCCGTCCGGAACCGGCACGACGACATCGGCATCGACCGGGGCTTCCTTGGCGAGATTGATGCCCATGTTCTTGCGGGCGACATAGATGCTGCGGCCGCCGACGACGGAATCAGGGCGAGCGAAGTAAACAAATTCAAAGAGGCAGAGACGCTCCGGCTTCGGCGCTTCGGGCTTGCGCGCGTCGATGGTGATCGAGCCGTCCGGCTGGATTTCGCAGATGACGACTTCGCCGTTTTCGACGTCACGGATGTATTTGGCGCCGATGATGTCGAGCGCACAGGTCTCCGAACAGAAGATAGGCTTGCCGTCGAGCTCGCCCATGACGAGCGGACGGATGCCGATCGGGTCGCGAGCGGCGATCAGCTTCGTGCGGGTCATGGCCAGCATCGAATAACCGCCTTCCATCTGGCGGATCGCATCGATGAAGCGGTCGGAGGAGGAGGCCTGTTTGGAGCGGGCGATCAGGTGGAGGACGACTTCGGTATCCGAGGTCGACTGACAGATCGCGCCGTCGGCGATCAGTTGACGGCGAAGCGTCAGGCCGTTGGTGAAGTTGCCGTTATGGGCGACAGCGATGCCGCCGACTTCCAGTTCGGCAAAGAGCGGCTGGACGTTGCGGAGCGCCACTTCGCCCGTCGTCGAATAGCGCGTGTGGCCGATGGAGATGAAGCCTGGCAGCTTCGCGAGCGTTGCAGGATCGGTATAGTGGTCGCCGACGAGCCCCATGCGCTTTTCGGTATGGAACTGGCGGCCGTCGAAGGTGACGATACCGGCCGCTTCCTGTCCACGGTGCTGGAGAGCGTGAAGCCCCAGAGCCGTCAGCGTTGCTGCATCGGGATGGCCGAGAATGCCGAAGACGCCGCATTCCTCGTGGAGTGTATCTCCATCGAGTTCGTCGTTGATCGTGGAGGAATGGGACTGGTTCATTGATGCGGGCCTTTGCTCTCACAAGAATGGATCGGCTTTTCCATAGCATGATGCCGGATTCAGGCATTTTAAACGGCGGGGGCCCGGCAGAGCAAATGCCCGGCCGGACCCTTATGTCACGTCCCGCTCAAATGGCAATTGCCACGCGGCAGGTCAAGCTGTTGAACACTGTGTCAATTCGACTGCGGCTGCGCGCCGCCCGACGGGGCTGCGCCACCTGCAGGCGCTGTATCATCCGCCGGGGCCTGTTCGCCGGCCGGTGCATTGCTGCCTTGCGTGCCTTCGGCCGGCGGCTGAACCTTCTCGAGCACGCTGGCTTTCACCATCTGTGCGAATTCTTCAGGCAGGACCGATTGCAGCTTTACGACCATCGAGTCAAGGAACGGCTTGGACTTGGCGTTGTTCACCCAAGAGGGCCGGTGATCGGCATCGACGAGCCAGTTCCAGAAGGCCACTGCCACGACCAGAAGCAGTATGCCGCGTGCCGCGCCGAAGAGGAAGCCCAAAGTGCGGTCGAGCGCGCCGATCCGGCTGTCGATGATGAAATCGGCAATCTTCATGGTGATGAACGAGATGACGATCAGCGCAATCAGGAACACGACGGCGGCGGAGCCGACGATCGCGATGCGGTCATCATCGGTGTACCTCTTCGCGTAAGGCACGAGGTACGGATAGAGGTAGTAGGCAGCGGCAGCCGAGCCGCCCCAGCTTGCGATTGACAGCACCTCGCGCGAAAAGCCGCGGACCATCGCCAGGACGGCGGAGAATAGGACGACGCCGATGACAATACCGTCGAAAATCGTGATGGGCATATAAATTCAACTCCAGGACCGCCGCGTGGGTGATACGGTTCGGTCGGGCCTCATTCGTGTGAATCCTATATCATCACCGTTCATGGCAATGAAAGGATCAAACCTCGTCTTCCACACGTCGTAGCGCACCTTTGGATCCGGCAATGCGCACGACCAGATCCGGCAGGCTGTCGATCTCGCTCCAGCGTCCGCCCGAACCCTTCGGCAAATCGACGGATGCTGACGGAAGCAGCGCTGCAGAAAATCCCAGCTTCTCGGCTTCTTTGAGGCGCTGAGGGGTTTGCGCAACCGGACGGACGGCCCCCGACAGGCTGACTTCGCCGAAATAGACGCAATCAGCCGGGAGAGCAATACCGGCAAGCGAGGAAACCAATGCGGATGCGACGGCGAGATCAGCCGCCGGCTCGCTGATACGATAGCCGCCGGCGACATTCAAATAGACGTCATGCTGGCCGAGCCGAACGCCGCAATGGGCCTCGAGCACCGCAAGGATCATCGAAAGTCTGGCGGAATCCCAGCCGACCACGGCGCGGCGCGGCGTTCCGAGCGATGTCGGCGCTACCAGCGCCTGCACTTCGACGAGGATCGGGCGCGTTCCCTCCATGCCGGCAAAGACCGCCGCTCCCGGCGACTTTTCATTGCGCTCGCCGAGGAAAAGTTCAGATGGATTGCCGACCTCGCGCAGGCCGCCGTCGGACATTTCGAAGACGCCGATTTCGTCGGTCGGCCCGAAGCGGTTCTTGACCGTGCGCAGGATGCGGTAGTGATGGCCGCGGTCACCTTCGAAGTAGAGCACGGCGTCGACCATGTGTTCCACCACCCGCGGACCGGCGATCTGGCCGTCCTTGGTGACGTGGCCGACGAGAACCATGGCCGCTCCCGTCTGCTTGGCGAAGCGGATCATCGACTGCACGCCGGTGCGCACCTGCGTGACCGTTCCGGGCGCCGATTCCGCCAGTTCGCTCCAGAGCGTCTGGATCGAGTCGATGATGACGAGGTCCGGCCGCTTGCCGTCGGCGAGGGTCGCGAGGATATCCTCGACATTGGTCTCCGCGGCAAGCATCACGTCAGTATCGGCCGCGCGCAGGCGCTGGGCTCGCAGCCGCACCTGCGCCACGGCCTCTTCGCCCGAGACGTAGATGATCTTGTGGCCGCGGCGCGAAAGCGCTGCCGCTGCCTGCATCAGCAGCGTCGACTTGCCAATGCCGGGATCGCCGCCGACGAGCACCGCCGAGCCGCGCACGAAACCGCCGCCGAGCGCCCGGTCCAGTTCCGAGATGCCGGTATGGATGCGCGGCGCTTCTTCGATCTCGCCGGAAAGCGCCGTCAGCGTCACCGGGCGGCCCTTCTTCGGCGTCCTTGCCGGTCCGCCGCCAATCCCGCCCATAGGATCTTCTTCGACGATGGTGTTCCACTCGCCGCAGTTTTCGCATTTGCCCGCCCAGCGGTTGTGGATCGTGCCGCAGCTCTGGCAGATGAATTGTGTCCTGGCCTTGGCCATCAATGATGCTTTCGTCCATGAGCGACGGCGCGCCCGAATCAGGTTTGCCCTAGATAATGGCCTGCGGGACCGATCAAAACTAATGATTTTCCCATCAGGCGCCCAGGTGGCAGCATGGAAGGATCATCTGAGGGATCGCCAATGCTCGATTATTCGCTCGCCCACTGGATCGCCTTCTTCACCGCCGCCGTGCTTCTGAACCTGTCGCCGGGTCCGGATATGGCTTTTATCCTCGGCCATACGATCAAGAGCGGTACGCGTGCCGGCTTTTCGGCTGTCTTCGGCATCTGGACCGGCGCATGCCTGCACGCGCTTCTCGCAGCCTTCGGCCTTTCGGCGGTACTTGCCGCCTCTGCCGTTGCCTTCTCGGCAGTGAAGTGGATCGGCGCGATCTATCTCGTCTGGCTCGGCATCCAGGCCCTGCGGTCGAGCGGCGAAGGCGGCTTCGTCAAGGCGACAGGCGAAAGGCCGGGCTCAGGACGGATCTACCGGCAAGGCGTGCTCGTTTCGCTGCTCAACCCGAAGGTTGCGATCTTCTTTCTCGCCTTCCTGCCGCAGTTCGTCGTCGAAGGCGCCGGGCCTGCCTGGCTACAGCTTTGCGTGCACGGTGGGCTGATTATCGTCGTGGCCGCCTTCATAGAGCCGCCGCTGATCCTGGCTGGAGGGCGGCTTGCCGATCTGATCAAACGCAACAGGAGGGTCGGCCTCTGGCTCGATCGCGGGCTTGGCACGCTGTTCGTTGCCCTCGGCGTGCGGCTCGCTTTGACAAGCCGCTGAGCCGGACCTCATTCTTCGCTGACGTATTTTCGCTCATACCGCAACCCGACGCCTGCCAGCATCTCGTAGCCGATCGTGCCTGCCGCCCGTGCCGCATCGTCAACGGGGATGTTCCTGCCGAAGAGCTCGATGTAATCGCCGGCACGAATGAGGTTTTCCGGTAGGTCGGTCACATCGAAGATGGAAAGGTCCATGGTGATGCGCCCGGCGACCGGCACGGTGTAGCCCTCAAAGAGGCCTTGGCCGCCCTGCGGCACGGCTTGGCGAAGCGGGATGCCGCCGCTCGACTGGCTGCGCATGTAGCCGTCGGCATAACCGGCGGAAACGACGGCGAGGCGGCTATCGCGGTCAAGCCTCAGCGTCCGGCCGTAACTCACGGATTCGCCAGCGCGCACGGTGCGGACCTGGATCACGCGGGCCTGCGCGGTCGCAACCGGCCGCATGGGGTTCGCCATGCCGCTCACCGCTTCGCCGCCGTAGATGGCAATGCCGGGGCGCGTCAGGTCGAAATGATAATCCTCGCCGAGAAAGATGCCGCCGGATGCTGCGAGGCTTGATTCGATACCTTCATATGCGGCGCTAACCTTGCGGAATGATTCGAGCTGCTGCTTGTTCATCTGCGATGAAGGATCGTCGCCGCAGGCGAGATGGCTCATGACCAGAACCGGGGCGAAGCTGGCCGGGCGGGAGACGTCATCAGCCAGCGCAAGCGCTTCGTCGATATGAAGGCCGAGCCGGTTGAAGCCGGTATCGACATGCAGCGCGCAAGGGTAATCGCCATACTCCGATAGCACCGCCATCCAAAAGGCGAGCTGCTCCTCGGAGGAGATGACCGGCACGAGGTCGTTTTCAAAGAAGCGTCGTTCAGTGCCTGGCCAGATGCCGGCGAGCACGAAGATGCGCGCATCGGGCGCGTAGAGGCGCAGCGTCACGCCTTCATCGACCGTTGCGACGAAGAAGTCGCGGGCGCCCGCGATGTAGAGCGCTTCCCCAGCGTCCTCGATGCCCATGCCATAGGCGTCGGCCTTCACCACCGCGGATGCGCGCGCCCTTTTGGAGCGCCGTGCCATGTCCCGCCAGTTTTCCGTCAGCGCAGTCAGGTCGACAATCAGCCGCATGCCGGCGGAAGCAAACCTGTCTTCTTCGGAGGCGGCGGAAATTTCAGTCATGAATCCACATAAAAAAATGGCCGGAGATGAGTCTCCGGCCAGTCTAAAGGTCAATTTGGTCAATAGGAAGTCCACGGCCGCACTGCAGCAGGAAACCGGAACGGCTCAGTGTTCCTCGTACTGGATGAAGGACGGGTCGGCGAGGTCGGCAAAGCGCGTGAACTCCGCCTGGAAGGCAAGTTTTACTGTGCCGGTCGGGCCGTGACGCTGCTTAGCGATGATGACGTCCGCCGTGCCCTTCACCTTGTCGAACAGCCCTTCCCACTCCGCATATTTCGGATCGGCCGGATCGCGGGGTTCCATGTTCTTGACGTAATATTCCTCGCGGAACACGAAGAGCACGACGTCGGCGTCCTGCTCGATCGAGCCCGATTCACGCAGGTCGGAGAGCTGCGGGCGCTTGTCGTCGCGGCTTTCGACCTGACGCGAAAGCTGTGAGAGCGCGATGATCGGAACGTTCAGTTCCTTGCCGAGGGCTTTCAGGCCGGTGGTGATCTGGGTGATTTCCTGGACGCGGTTCTCGTTCGACTTACCCGAGCCGGTCATCAGCTGCACGTAGTCGACAACCAGCACGTCGAGGCCGCGCTGGCGCTTGAGCCGCCGGGCGCGGGCGGCAAGCTGGGCGATGGAGATGCCGCCGGTCTGGTCGATGTAAAGCGGCACCTTCTGCATCATCATCGAGCAGGCGACGAGTTTTTCGAAGTCCGCGTCGTTGATGTCGCCGCGGCGGATTTTCGAGGAGGAGACTTCCGTCTGCTCGGAGATGATGCGGGTGGCGAGCTGTTCCGACGACATTTCGAGCGAGTAGAAGCCGACGACGCCACCGTTCTTCGCCTTCATGCTGCCGTCGGATTGGACTTCGCCCTCATAGGCGGCGGCGATATTGTAGGCGATATTGGTTGCAAGCGAGGTCTTGCCCATGCCCGGGCGTCCGGCAAGGATAATCAAGTCGGAGCGCTGCAGTCCGCCCATCTTCGAATCGAGCGAATGGATGCCGGTCGAAATGCCCGAGAGGCCGCCGTCGCGCTCCTTGGCGACTGCCGCCATGTCGATCGCCAGCGCCACGGCGTCGTTGAAGGCCTGGAAGCCGCCGTCATAGCGGCCGTTTTCGGCAAGCTCGAAGAGGCGGCGTTCGGTATCTTCGATCTGCGTCTGCGGCGGCATGTCGAGCGGTGCGTCATAGGCGATGTTGACCATGTCCTCGCCGATGGTGATCAGCGCCCGGCGCAGCGCCAGATCGTAGATCGCGCGCCCGTAGTCCTCGGCGTTGATGATTGTCACGGCTTCGCGGGCAAGGCGCGCGAGATATTCGGAGACCGTCATGTCGCCGACCTTCTCGTCGGCCTTCAGGAAGGTCTTGATCGTCACCGGATTGGCGATCTTGCCCATACGGATGATGTCGCCCGCGACCTCGAAAATCTTGCGGTGGAGCGGTTCATAGAGATGGATCGGCTTTAGGAAGTCGGACACCCGGTAATAGGCGTCGTTGTTCATGAGGATGGCACCCAGAAGCGCCTGCTCGGCTTCGATGTTGTTGGGTGCTTCGCGGTAGTGCTGCTCTGCTGGAGCAACGGCGGCAATCTTTCGCGCGGCGTCGTTCATCTTGATCCGTTCTGTCTTTTCCGTTCCCGGATTTGAAGGCTCGCCAAGGCAAATGCAAGTGCAGCTCAGCAACAGCCTTGGGCCTGTCGTGAAATCCGCAACGCTTTGCACATTGTTCGACTTCTCCACAGCGCTGATGGCCGCCAGGGAGAAAATATTGCCGATGTCACCTTGAGGACACGGCATAAAAACCGCGACTCATTCCAACCGAGAACATTTTAGCCTGAATGCCTTGAGCGTGGCACTTGAAAAGACCTCTGAAGTCGATTAGACAGAGGAAATATAATTAGTGCGCTAACTAAATAATGGGGAATCTATGGGGAATATGCTTCTCAGGCGGGAACTCATTGAGGACATCGCTGCGTTTACCCGAAAATTGAGAGCGACGTTCGATTCCCTAGTGCGTGAGAGAAACATGACACTGCCGCGCGCGCGAGTCTTTTTTACGCTCAACAAGAAGGACGGCATCAATCAGCGAGAACTGGCCGAACGGCTGGAACTCGAAACGCCGACGCTGGTCCGGATCCTGGACGCGATGGAGGCGCAAGGCTTCCTTGAACGCCGTGTCGCCGGTTCCGATCGCCGCGCCAAGGAGATCTACATGACGGATGCGGGAAGGGCCGTCGCCGGCGAGGTCGAGGATCTTGCCGCAGACGTGCGCGCCCGGGTCGTCGCCGGCATTTCCGAAAGTGACTTGAGGACGACGCTGAGCGTCATCCGCGCCATGCAGGCAAACCTGCTCGCAGTTCGCGGGCAATGACAACCGCGGCCAATTGACAAACGCAAGAAGCCCGGCCTGGAGCCGGGCTTCTGCTTTGTGAAGTAAACGTGCGAAGCTTATGCTTCGTCTTCGGCGTTGCCGTCGGCATCCGGATCGAAGAAGTCTTCCGCACGAAGGGCGTCTTCATCAACGCCGTAGATCGCGTCGACGGAGGTGAGCGTCTCGCCCTTTGCCTGTCGCTCGGCTTCGTCGGCGGAGCGGGCAACGTTGAGATTGACGTGGATTTCGACTTCGGCGTGAAGCTGCAGTTCGACCTTGTGGATACCGATCGCCTTGATCGGCGTGTTCAGGTGAACCTGGTTGCGGCCGATGTTGAAGCCTTCGGCGGCCAGGATTTCAACGACGTCGCGGGCAGCAACCGAGCCGTAGAGCTGGCCGGTTTCACCGGCAGAGCGAACGACGATGAAGGACTTGCCGTTAAGGACGTCGGCGACCTTCTGGGCCTCCGACTTGCGCTCGAGGTTGCGGGCTTCGAGCGTTGCGCGTTCGGATTCGAAACGGGCCTTGTTGGCGGCGTTGGCGCGCAGTGCCTTGCCGAGCGGCAGGAGGTAGTTGCGTGCAAAGCCGTCGCGAACCTTGACGGTTTCGCCCATCTGGCCGAGCTTGGAGATGCGCTCGAGAAGAATGACTTCCATCTTTGTTTTCCTTTCGTGTCTCTAGGTTTTCTTGTCTGTGGATTGAGGGGCATCGGCATTCTTGTTCGGGGTCAGGGCAATCGCCTTGCGCGTATCGGACAGACCGACGACAAGAATGAAAAACGCTGGCAGCATCAGAACGATCGATGCCAGGTAGCAGAGGACGAGCGCCGGCAGGCGCCAGTCCTTGCCGCGCGTGCGGAAATGCAGCGCGGCGAAGCCGGAAAGCAGGAAGCCGGCGCCAAAGGTGCCGACGACAGTTGCTCCGATCATCGCCGGAACGCCGCCGAAGAAGGTGGCGGCAAGACCAGCGAGGAAGACGAAGATCGCGTTGCGGTTCATGCGCAGCGCGGACGGAATGTCCTCGCGCGGGCGAAGCGCGCGGCCGGACGCATTCACGATGCGTGCCGCGATATAGTAGGCCGCAAACAGCATCAGCACCCACATCGCGCCCTGAATGGCGGGCAGCATCAGGAGCAGCAGCGACTTGGTCTGCGCGGTGGCCGTGTCATTGAATGTGAAATCCGGCTGTTGCTGCGCAAAGGAACCGAAAAGTGCATCGACCATCTGGCCGATAAGTTCCGGGCCATAGCCGATCATGTAGCCGGTCACGATGACGGCGAGCGTCACCAGGCCGCAGAGATGCAGCAGGATGTCGGAGAGCGGATACCAGGCCGTCAGGTGTTCCGGGCCGCCGAGCTCGGCGGCGGGGCGCGCAAGGTTTGCCAGGTGGCTGATCCAGCCGGCGGGAATCAGCGTCACCAGCGTCATCATCAGCGCGAAAGTCGGAGAGCCGGCCGCAGCACCGAAGGCGGCAGCGGTGAAAACGGCAGAGATTGCCGCGGCATTGCCCCAGCCGAGGCCCACGAGAAGGATGGGCAGGGCGGAAGCGGCGTAGAGCAGGGCGCTGAACGACAACTGGGCGCTCGCGCCGAGCGCGAGGAGCGCGGCGGTCAATCCGGCGAGCGCGCCGGTCAGCAGCCTCTTGAAGTTCATTTTGGTCACGTCGCTGTCCTGCTTCATCAAGCAGTTAGAGGATGTATCCTGAATCAAATTCAGAAAAACCCGCCTCAACATGGGTTTTCAGGATTCCGATCCGCGCCCACCGCGGAAGGGATGCGACCCCCTGGTTTGGGACCAGAGGGCCGCGATAGCAAATTAAGCTACGACGTACGGCAGCAGGCCGAGGAAGCGGGCGCGCTTGATCGCCTGGGCGAGTTCGCGCTGCTTCTTCTGCGAAACAGCCGTGATGCGGGACGGAACGATCTTGCCGCGCTCGGAAATGTAACGCTGCAGAAGACGGACGTCCTTGTAGTCGATCCGCGGAGCATTCGCGCCCGAGAACGGGCAGGTCTTGCGGCGGCGGTGGAACGGGCGGCGGACCGGAGCGGAGGAAGCTTCAGACATATCTCAAATCTCCTTATACGCGGTCTTCGCGCGGACGGCGCGGACGGTCTTCACGGTCGCCGAAGCCACCTTCGCGCGGCGGGCGCGGGCCACGGTCGAAACCGCCTTCGCGCGGGCCACGGGCGCCGTCACGCGGGCCGCGGTCGTCGCGGTCGCGCTTCTGCATCATGGCAGACGGGCCTTCTTCGTGCTTTTCGACAGCAAGGGTCATGTAACGCAACACATCTTCGCTGATGCGCATCTGGCGTTCCATTTCTTGGACGGCAGCTGGCGGTGCATCGATGTCCATCAGGGCGTAGTGAGCCGTGCGGTTCTTCTTGATGCGGTAGGTGAGGGACTTAAGACCACAGTGTTCGATGCGCCCGGCTTTGCCGCCGTTAGCTTCGATCACGCCCTTTTACTGTTGTACGAGGTCATCGACCTGCTGG
>NZ_JABEPH010000709.1:0-649 GCF_013004495.1 Rhizobium sp. SEMIA 4085 | reverse complement strand
TAGTCGCGGATTCAACGTGTCTGCCGTCTCATAGCTGATGGTTCCGTCGGGTAGTGCCTCGTTTATCGAGCTTCGGTGCTGGTGGTAGGTGGCGTGGCCCGCATTTCTATGCTCCCTATGCCGCGATCGGGTTGGTTGGAGCCACGAGAGGTCGCAATTTTGCGAGCTTTCGTAGATTTTGCGCGGTGGCGGCCAGCAGAAACTCGTCACGCGCACCGCGTGGACCTCGCAGTCTCAGCCGCCCGAGCCTCAATATCCGTTTGAGGTGAGCGAACAGCATCTCGACCTTCTTGCGGAGATGTCGTGCGCGCTCGTATTCCGGCGTTCCAACCAACGCACGGGCCACATCGCGGGCATCCTCATTGACGTCGCGCGGAACCTTTCGAGCGACCATGTTCGGGCAGCATTTTGGCTTCAGATCGCAGACCGCACAGTCCTTCTTGCTGGCCCTGTAAAGCTTGGTTCCGGCCTTCGTGATGCCGGTCCGCGGCTTGTCGTAGGTACGCCGGAATTGCACCAGCAGCTTGTCCGCCGGGCAGATGTAGTGGTTTGCATCCGCATCAAATGTGAAGTCGGCCCGTGAGAACGTGCCATCGGTGCGGTTCGACTTGTCGAAGACCGGGATGTGCGGCGTGATCTTCTTGTCCTT
>NZ_JABEPH010000005.1:0-44577 GCF_013004495.1 Rhizobium sp. SEMIA 4085 | reverse complement strand
TCTTGACGCCGTCGATCCACTCCATGGTGATGACGTCGCGGCCGGTGCGTTCCCAATCCACCTTCGGAACGCGAAAGCCTGGATCCTGTCCCGTGTTTTCGGCGATCTCCGAAAGTGCAGCCGCCTCAAGCCGGAGGTCCATTTCGACTTTGGTCGACTGCTCGAGCGTTTTCATTACTTCGACCGGCCTCAGCCGCCGGCTCGAGGGCATGAAGCGCTCCTGCATACCGGCGACGAGATACATTGCCTCGATGTCATGGGCGAAACGCTGCCGTACGCCGGGGCGCACCACCTTGACGGCGACCTTCCTGCGACCATTTGGGGTATTCACCTCTGCAGGATGCACCTGCGCGATAGAGGCTGCGGCAATCGGATCGTCGAAAGTCGCATAAAGCTCTTCCATCGGGCGACCGAGTGAGCCTTCGATACTCGCCTTTGCCGCCGCAATCGGGAAGAAGGCCATCCGGTCCTGAAGCTGCGAAAGGTCGTCGGCGAATTCGACGCCGACGACGTCCGGCCTGGTCGCTAGAAACTGACCGATCTTCACATAGGAAGGTCCGAGCCGCTCGACTGCCTGGGCCAGCCGATCGCTGCGTTTCTTGGCTTTTGCGCGGCTGCGCGCAAGCAGGCCGACAAAGGATTTGGCAAGGCTCACGGCAGGCGGCAAGCCTTCCGAAGGCAGCGCCGAAACAACGCCCTCGCGCACCAAAATCCAGCCGACCCGCACGAGCCGAAAATATGCTCCGAAAGCACTCATTTAGATCAAAGCTTCCAGCCCGAGTGCAGGGCCGCGATGCCGCCGGTGTAGCTGGTGTAGGTCACGCGCGAAAAGCCGGCCTTACGGATCATTTCCGCGAAATTCTCCTGGTTCGGGAACTTGCGGATGGATTCGACAAGATACTGATAGGGCTCGCCGTCGCCGGTTATCGCCTTGCCGAACCTGGGAATGGCATTGAAGGACCAGGCCTCGTAAACCTTGTCCAGAAGCGGCATGTCCACTTCCGAAAATTCCAGCACGAGCAGCCGGCCGCCGCGCTTGAGCACGCGATAAGCTTGCGAGAGCGCCACGTCGATGTGCGGCACATTGCGGATGCCGAAGGCGATCGTATAGGCATCGAAGGTGCCGGCCTCAAAGGGCAGGTCCTCGGCATTGGCCTCGATGAAGGTGAGATTGTCGGAGAGTCTCTTCTTGTCCGCCCGCTCGGCGCCGACGCCGAGCATGGAGCCGTTGATGTCGAGCACGGTCGCATGCGCCATGCGGTTGGATGCTTCGACGATACGGAAGGCAATATCGCCCGTGCCCCCCGCAACATCCAGCACCTTGTAGCCCGGTTCCTTGCGCGGATTAAGCGCCGCGACCATCGCATCCTTCCAGGCGCGGTGCATGCCCATCGACATCACATCGTTCATGATATCGTAGCGTCTGGCGACCTTGTGGAAGACGTCGTTGACGAGACCCTGCTTCTCGCCACTCGGCACCTCGCGGAAGCCGTAGGATGTTTCCATGCCGCCATTGGCGGAAGTACGGCTTTGTGACATCGGACTACTCCGTTACTCGAAATCGGTACGGCGACCATAGCGAAAGGCCGCTTGAGACGCTATCTGTGCAGGCGGGTAATACCCGCGGCCTACTGGCGCTATAACCCACATCGTCCGCAGTTGAAACACGTTTAAATACAGATGGGTTAAGATGCCGGAATTGCCAGAAGTCGAAACGGTGAAGCGTGGTCTTTCGCCCGCCATGGAGGGCGCGCGCATCGAGCGGCTGGAGCTTCGCCGCGGCGATCTGCGCTTTCCCTTTCCGGAAAATTTCGAAGACGAGGTTTCGGGCCGCACCATTATCGGGCTTGGCCGCCGCGCCAAATACCTGCTGATCGACCTCGACAGCGGCAAGACCATCATTTCCCATCTCGGCATGTCCGGCTCCTTCCGCATCGAGCAGGGGCCAGTCAGCCAAACGCCAGGCGATTTTCGCTACAAGCGGTCGAAGGACGAGAAGCATGACCATGCGATCTTCCATCTGGAAGGCCAAGGTGGTGAGCGCCGCGTCATATATAATGATCCACGCCGCTTCGGATTCATGGATATCGCCGATCGCTCAGAGCTTCAGAACAATGCTTTCCTTTTCGGCCTCGGGCCGGAGCCGACCGGCAACGAACTGAGTGCCGCCTATCTGGCAGACCGCTTTGCGGGAAAGGCACAGCCCCTGAAGGGCGCCCTTCTCGACCAGAAAAACGTTGCTGGTCTCGGCAATATATATGTGTGCGAGGCGCTCTGGCGCGCGCACCTGATGCCGGTACGCGCTGCGAAAACCCTGGTCACCAAAACCGGAAAGCCGAAGGAGCAGCTTAGTCTTCTCGTCGCGTCTATCCGCAGCGTCATCGCCGATGCGATCAAGGCCGGTGGCTCGTCACTTCGCGACCATATCCAGACCGATGGCTCGCTCGGCTATTTCCAGCATTCCTTCTCGGTCTATGACCGCGAAAGTCTGCCTTGCCGCACACCGGGCTGCGGCGGTACGGTCTCGCGCATCGTACAGGCAGGACGTTCCACCTTCTATTGCCCGGACTGCCAGAAATAGGGAGGCGGCATGAAAGAGGCCGCGCCCGCTGAGAGAACGGATTACTGAGATGCAGTCGATGATCGAGGGACAGTCACGCTTCCAGCCTTTCGGCTTATCCTATTGGGGTTTCGAAGATCTCAATAAGGGAGTTGGAAGCATGGCTGCCTCTTATGAATACCATATCGGGGTCGACTACCACAAATCCTACAGCCACCTTGTGGTCCAGGACAGTAGCAGTAAGACGCTGCGCTCCGGTCGGGTGAAGAACGATCGCCAGTCGCTCGGCGGGTCTCTCGAACGCTACCGCGAGAACTCGCATGCGGTTGTCGAGGCGACCCGCAAAGCACTATGGAAGGCGCGTCGACGACATCCCGGTTGTCCTGATGATTGTTTAGCGAGCCCGGCAGGTCTCTGCTGCGCTCTTTAGGGAGAATGGGAAACCGGGAGCCGAACGCCACTCTGTGAGCGAAGCCACAGGCAAGGTCACGCCTTGGAGAATGGTTCAAGAACCGAACGGCAGATGCCTGTCGTTAAGAAAGAGATTTGCTCGATCGGCGAAAACGCCGGTCAAACCACAACGGAACCCAAGGAAAAGCCGCCAAATGGTGGTGTTTTGCCCCTTGCGTTCTTTCATTGGAGACAAGCATGGCCTATGAAACGGTGATCGTCGAAACCCGCGGCAATGTCGGCCTGATTACGCTGAACCGGCCGCAGGCACTGAACGCGCTGAATTCCACGGTGCTGAAGGAATTGAAGCAGGCCTTTGCAGATTTCCACGACAACGAGGCGATCGGTGCAATCGTTCTGACCGGATCCGAACGCGCTTTCGCAGCCGGCGCCGATATCAAGGAAATGCAGCCGCTGCAGTTTGCCGATATGTATAAGGCCGAATTCATCAGCGGCTGGGACGAGATTGCCAAGGCCCGCAAGCCGGTGATCGCTGCCGTCAGCGGCTTCGCACTCGGGGGCGGCTGCGAATTGGCCATGATGTGCGACTTTATCATAGCGTCGGACACTGCAAAATTCGGTCAGCCTGAAATCACGCTCGGCGTCATCCCCGGCATGGGCGGCTCGCAGCGCTTGACGCGTATGGTAGGCAAGTCGAAGGCTATGGATATGGTGCTGACCGGCCGAATGATGGATGCGGCCGAAGCCGAGCGTGCTGGGCTCGTTTCGCGTGTGGTCGCGCCCGAGCGGCTGCTCGACGAAGCGCTGGCGGCGGCCGACAAGATTGCGTCGCTGTCGCAGCCTTCGGTGCTGATGGCCAAGGAGGCGGTCAATCGCGCGCTGGAAACCACGCTGGAGGAGGGCTTGCGTTTCGAGCGCCGTCTGTTCCACAGCCTTTTCGCAACGGAAGATCAGAAGGAAGGCATGGCGGCCTTCATCGAGAAACGCAAACCGGCCTTTAAACACCGCTGATCTTCATTCCACGGAGAAAGGCGGCGTTTCCTTGAAAATGCGCGTTGACGCGGGCCGGCTTTAGAGTTATATGCCCGCCCACGGTTCGGGAAGCCGATCAGGTTTTCCGTTTATGCTCCCGCATTGCTGAAGATTGTGGCCGCAGGGCCCGCGGTGATGGCGGAGTTTGTTCGAATTCTTGAGAGAGGCATCCATGGCCAATACAACTTCGGCGAAAAAAGCGACCCGCAAGATCGCCCGCCGTACCGACGTCAACAAGGCTCGTCGCTCGCGCGTTCGCACTTTCGTTCGCCAGGTCGAAGAGGCACTTGCAGCTGGTGATGCTGCCAAGGCAAAGGAAGCCTTCCTCGCAGCGCAGCCGGAACTCGCGCGCGCCGCAAGCAAGGGCGTCGTCCACGCCAACACGGCATCCCGCAAGATCTCGCGCCTCGCTGCCCGTGTGAAGGCTCTGTCGGCGCCTGCGACCGCATAATCTTTCGTTAACAAATTGATCGTTATGATTAGCCCGGTAATCAAGCCGGGCTTTTTCGATTCCGACGATCATCTCCGGATTGGCTAATTTGGCGACTGCTTCGTGTCACTGGGGTGACATGAAAAATTGTTTAAAAACAAATAGTTGCGCAAGGACGTTTCCAGCTTGGGCGACTCTTCTGCGTTCCGGCAGGCTTAGTTGTGAGTCAAGCGGATTTTTATTTTTTTTCTTTCAATGCGTGTCCAAAATACCCACTTCGGGAATCTCCTTGATTCTCCTGCGATTCTTTTTTGACATTAGCGTGACGCCCAAAAACGGGCCCCGGAGTCAATGGTCGCTTCTTAATTTTGCGTAAAATTCATCATTGATCTCGGCAACCGATCCTGCCTAAATGACTTCCAGCAAAGGGCGCGGATATCACCTGCAAAGGCTCAGTCTAAACTGCCACACCGGCAGGGCGATGAGTTTGTGTCATTTGTCACGGAGTAGTTATCTCTCCGTTTTTTTCAAGCACTTGAGCTATTTGCGCCGGGACCGTGGCTGGTCACGGAACGAAGATGCTTTGTGCGCTCGGCGGCTCCATGTTCAAGGGAGCTGAAGGGGATGGGGACAGTAAAATTTGCGTTCGGGCAGGCTGGTCGGAAAACGAGGTCCGGTGGCCGGCTTGGCGCGGCGAACATGACGGAGGCCGCATGAAGGCGGTATCCGCCACGGTTGTCTGCGCCGGTCTCGCTTTGCGGGACAGTGTTTGTGTGAACCGGCATGCATGATGGTCCATGAAAGGGCCGCCGGCATGCCACAACGGGGAAAATTGATCGGGCGGCTGTTTGACTGATGTCGCCCGGTGAAATGAATTTGGAAGGCGGCATGATGCAAATGAATTCATTGACGACGGGTGCTCTTGATAATGGGGATAAGGCACCGCAGGCGTTTGGCTCTATTTGCCCGGATGCGGCGGGGGAAAAAGGAGACATGAAGCATGGCATACTTTTCGAGCGTGTTGGTGCGCGTCTGAAGGCCCAGGTCGGCCCGGATGTTTATGCAAGCTGGTTCGCACGTCTGAAGCTGCATTCGGTTTCAAAGAGCGTCGTGCGTCTTTCGGTTCCCACCACATTTCTCAAGTCGTGGATCAACAACCGTTATCTTGATCTCATCACCAGCCTTTTCCGGCAGGAAGATGCTGAAATCCTGAAGGTGGAAATTCTCGTCCGTACGGCAACGCGTCCCGGCATGAAGCCGGTGGATGAGGCAGCTTCCCAAGAGCCGGCATCACCGGTTACGCCAATGCGTCGCCCTCTTGCTGCTCAGCCAGCTGGTCAGGCGGTTCAACAGGCCGTTTCGGCCGCCGCTGCCGCCCGTCCCGCGACGGTCGGCCAGCCGCTGTTCGGTTCGCCGCTCGACTCGCGCTTCACCTTCGACACCTTCGTTGAAGGCAGCTCGAACCGCGTTGCGCTTGCTGCGGCAAAAACAATTGCCGAAGCAGGGCAGGGCGCAGTGCGCTTCAACCCGCTCTTCATTCATTCGAATGTCGGTCTCGGCAAGTCCCACCTTCTGCAGGCGATCGCCAACGCAGCGGTTCAAAATCCGCGGGCGCTGCGTGTCGTTTATCTGACGGCCGAATACTTCATGTGGCGTTTTGCAACGGCGATCCGGGACAACGATGCGCTGACGCTGAAGGACTCGCTCCGCAATATCGACCTTCTGATCATCGATGACATGCAGTTCCTGCAGGGCAAGATGATCCAGCACGAGTTCTGCCATCTGCTGAACATGCTGCTCGACAGCGCCAAGCAGGTGGTGGTTGCGGCCGATCGCGCGCCTTGGGAGTTGGAATCGCTCGATCCGCGGGTACGGTCCCGTCTGCAGGGCGGTGTGGCGATCGAGCTTGATGCGCCGGACTACGAGATGCGCCTCGAGATCTTGAAGCGCCGCCTGGCTGCGGCCCGTCTGGAAGATCCATCTGTGGAAATCCCGGCCGAACTGCTCTCGCATGTTGCCCGCAGCGTAACGGCAAGCGGCCGCGAACTCGAAGGCGCCTTCAATCAGCTGATCTTCCGGCGCTCCTTCGAGCCGAACCTGTCGATCGAGCGGGTCGACGAACTGCTGGCCCATCTGGTCGGCTCCGGCGAGCCGCGCCGCGTGCGTATCGAAGATATCCAGCGCATCGTCGCACGCCACTACAATGTGTCCCGCCAGGAGCTGGTTTCGAACCGCCGCACGCGCGTCATCGTCAAGCCGCGTCAGATCGCCATGTATCTGTCGAAAACGCTGACGCCGCGCTCCTTCCCGGAAATCGGCCGCCGCTTCGGTGGGCGCGACCATACGACAGTGCTGCATGCGGTGCGCAAGATCGAGGAGCTGATTTCGGGAGACACCAAGCTTTCGCACGAGATCGAACTTCTGAAGCGCCTGATCAACGAATGATCGGCGACCGTCCACCTGAAATTTGCGGCCGGAAGCAATTCCGGCCGTTTTCTTTTATGCGTTCTTTTCTATACAGCCTCAAGAAGTGAGCGCCGCGGCTTCGACGGCGCTGGGAGGGTAAAGATGAGTTTTAAGAGGATCGCCGTTCTCGGACTTGGTAAGGTCGGACGGCTTGCGGCAACGCTTTTGCATGAGGGCGGCTTCGAAGTTGCGGGCGCGGATGCGCAATTGCCGCAGGCCGAAGTGCCGTTCGCGTGCCGCGTCGGCGATGTTTCCAACGCGGCCTTCGTGACGGAGCTGCTATCGGGTGTGGAAGCAGTGCTCTCCTGCCTGCCATACCATCTCAATATCGAGCTTGCGCGGGCCGCCCACGTGGCAGGCATCCATTATTTCGACCTGACGGAAGACGTTCCGACCACCAATTTGATCATCGAACTCTCGAAGACGTCGCGTGGCCTGATGGCGCCCCAATGCGGCCTGGCGCCGGGCTTTGTCGGCATCGTTGGTACAAGCCTTGCCGATGGGTTCGACCGCTGCCGCTCGATCCGCATGCGTGTCGGTGCTTTGCCGCAGAACCCGACGGGCTTGTTGGGCTATGCCTTCAACTGGTCGCCGGAAGGCGTCGTCAACGAATATCTGAACGATTGCGAAGTCATCGAAGGCGGTGTGCGCAAGTTCGTCTCGCCGATGGAATGGCATGAGACGATCTATGTCGAGGGCGTCAAGCTTGAAGCCTTCACCACGTCGGGCGGGCTCGGCACGATGTGCGATACGCTGCACGGCAAGGTCGACAATCTCGACTACAAGACGATGCGCTATCCGGGCCATATGGACCTGATGAATTTCTTCTTCCATGAGCTGCTGATGCGGGAGCAGCGAAAACTCGCCGGCGAAATCCTGACCAATGCCAAGCCACCCGTCGACGACGACGTGGTCTATGTCCATGTCGCGGCCGAAGGCACGCAAGCAGGAAGCCTGCGCCGCAAGGAGTTCGTGCGCGCTTATTATCCGATCGAGATTGCCGGCGCGCGCCGCACGGCGATCGCCTGGACGACCTCGGCATCCGTCGTCGCCGTCATCGAAATGGTCCGCGACGGCCTGCTGCCGGCAACTGGCTTCCTGCATCAGGAGCACATCCCGCTCGATGTGTTCCTGCAGACGCCAACCGGAAGCCTGTTCAAGGCGAGCGCCTCAAGTCGCCATTAGCTCTTGAGGCTCGTCCAATAGGCGCCTTCGAAAGGCACCGCGGCAAAACGCTCGTTGATCTCGGCAAGACTTTTTGCCGGATCGACGTCGTCGAAAAGTTCGGGCCTGACCCAGGTTGCCACCGCTTCGGCTGCCAGAATGTTCAGCGGCACGGCATTGAAGAAATTCCACATACCGTGCACTTTGCCTTCGCGAACGGCCTTCAGCGGCGCAAGTGCCGGCATCTTTACCGTTTCGCCGAGCGAGCGCTGGGCTTCTGATGGATCGACGCCGGGACCGATGGAAAAGGCCGTATAGGTGCCGCCGGGTGATCCGGTAGCAATGTAGATATCAGGCTCGGCTGCGAGGATATATTCCGCAGTCACCTGTCCGCCCTGGGGTGGAAGGTTCTTGTCGGCGGCGTTGCGGCCGCCTGAAAGCGTTATCAGTTCTCCGAGCCCGGTGCGGCCGATTGCCCAGCTTCCGCGGACATCGCTTGGAAAGGCATCCATCAGTACGAGAGGGCCGGTGTCCCTCGGCGCCTTGGCTTTGATGCGCTCAAGCCGCGTCTCGAAGAACCTGGCGAAATCTTCGGCTTGCTCATTGCGCTCGAAAATCCGGCCGAGAAGGCGCATGTCGCGCGGCGTGGTCTTCAGCGGGTCGCGATTGAAATCGACAACAACGACCGGCACACCGACGGAGTCGAGATACTGTATCGCACGCTGGCCGAGTTCGCTGTCGGCCTGCCACATCGCCATGATCGCAAGGTCGGCATTGAGCGAGAGCGCCGCCTCGAAGGACAGCCCGTCCGCCTGGCCGTTGCCGACGAAAGGCACGTTCTCGATTGCCGGAAATTTCTTTCGAAAGGCCTCATAGATAAAGGGATTGTCCCCCTTCATGTCATTTGCCCACCCGGCGAGCATGCTGACGGGATCGGGAAGGATCAGCGACAGGGCGACAAGATTGAATCCCGTCCCAAGGATGACGGCTTCCGGCTTTTTCCTGATCGTCACCTTGCGGCCGATCGCATCCGTGATGGTGAGCGGCCACGCGGATTGCGCTTTTGCAACATGCGGAGCACAAAGAACGACGGAAGCCACAGCGAGCAGATTTCGCCGTGTCGTGAGAAACGCGGTCATTGCGGGTTCCTCTGGCTTGGCAATGCGCAGAGTTTGCCGCAGCTTGGAATTCCAGGAAGCATGTATCGAAGGCAGCAGACCTTGCGCCGTGCGACCTGCTCACCCTCTTCATCCAGATAGCTGACGCAGCCGCAAAACGGGTTTACGCCGCCATCCGGCAGGTGGCCGCGCACAAAGAGCGGAAGGTCGGGGCCGTCTGATGGCTCTCCTCCGGTCAGGCGCAATGCATAATCGATATAGACGGCAGCGTTGTTCCAGCAAAGCTTCGCCGAGATGCCGCAGGCCTTCAGCCGCATGACGGCCTCGCCAAGGTGGGTTTCAAGCAGGGGGCCCACGGCCGTGAAACCTTCGGTCTCGACCCCGCTTTCGATCGTGCCGGCATGGGGAACGCCGAAGGCGCGCGGCAGGCCGTTATCCTCCAATGCGATCGTCATCTCTTCGAATCCGACCGGAAGGGCCTGGCCGCCCAGGCGCCGGGCGAGCAAGTAGGGGATCGAAAGCCCGGAAAAATAATAGAGCGACCACATGGAAACCACGGCGCGCCGGTCGCTGCCGCCGGATATTTCCGCATAGCGATCAATCGCGCGCTGAAAGCCTCCGTCCCGGAAAAAAGCAGGCAGTGGCACGCCGCCGGCAAGCTCCTTGCTGATCATCATCTTGTCTCGGCACCAGGCGTGCTCGCCGGAAAAGGCGGGCGATAGGCCAAGCAGCCCGTCCTTAACTGTCATCTCCCGATGCGAGGCACTGGCCATCGGCCTACCAAGTGTAGCGCAGGGTGCCGATCACCGAGCGGCCCTGGTCGCGGTAGCAGAAGCCTGCCGAGCAGACGGGCTCGCGGCGATCGAGTAAATTGGTGGCGTTCACCTGCAGGCTCAGACCGTCGTACTTCTTGTCGAGTGCAGCAAAGTCGTAGCTGACTGCTGCATCGAAAAGCACGCGGGCGCCGTTTTCCGTCGTGTTTTCGTCATTGCCGTAGCTCTTGCCGATGTAGCGGGCGCCGAAGCCGAAGCCCATTCCATAGACGGGGCTGCTTTCCTGGAATTTGTAGTTGGCCCAGAGCGATGCCATATGCTTTGGCACGGAGGAAACATAGTTGCCGACAGTGCCCGTCGGGCCTTCGAGGATCTTGGCGTCCGTAAAGGTATAGGACGCGACCAGCGACAGGCCGTTGTCGAGGCTCGTGTTGGCCTCGATCTCGAGGCCACGGGAACGAATCTTGCCCCGCTGGACCTGAATGTTTTCTGGGCCGCTCGGCAGATTCACAACCTCGTAGTAAAGGCTGTTTTTCTGATCGATATTGAACAGGGCGGCAGAAAGCATCGTATTGCTGTCCGGCAATAGGTATTTGACGCCAATTTCTTCCTGTTCACTCTCGGTCGGTTTGAACGGGGCGTTGGTCTCCCTGTTGATACCGGCATTCGGCGCAAAAGCGGTCGAGTAGCTGACATAGGGCACGAGGCCGAAGTCGGTCTCGTAGCTCAGACCGATTCGCCCGGAAAATTCGTTGTCCTTTTGAGAGACGGTGTCCACGGTGTCGGCTACGAGATCGGTATTTTCCGTATCAGTCCAAACCCAGTCGTAGCGCCCGCCGAGCGTCAGCAGCCAGGCGTCATAGCGCATCTGGTCCTGCAGGTAGGTGCCGGCCTGCCACTGGTCCTGAACGGTGCGGGTCTGGAAGTCGATGTGCGGGACTGAAGCGCCTGCGTTCGGATTGTTGGTATCAAGCGGCGGCGAGACGCCGCGGCCGTCGAGCGAACGCCAACGAAGCCGGGTCAAGTCGAGGCCGGCAAGCAGCGTATGGTCGATATCTCCCGTCTCGAATTTCGCCTCGAGCTGGTTGTCGATAACAAAGGCCGTCAGGCGTTCGTCAAACGTGCCGGCGCTGCGATCCAAAAGTGTTGGATCGACCGCATTCGGTGCGTAGGCAAAGGCCCAATCGGTGTCGATGTTCAATGTCGAGAAGCGTGCATTCTGGCGGAAGACGAAGGTGTCGTTGAGCCTGTGTTCGAACTCATAGCCGATGCGGCCCTGGTTCTGAACAGAATCGTTGAATGCAGGGTTACCCGCGAAGTAGTCCGTTACTTCGCCGGTGACCGGGTCGTTGTAATAAGCGGCCGTGCCACCCGTCTTCGTGCGCGAATATTCGCCGAGGATGGTAAGCTTCGTGTCCTCGTCCGGCTTCCATGTGAAAGCCGGCGCGATATAGACGCGGTCATCCGGAACGCTGATCTGCTCGGTATTGGCGTCACGATAGAGGCCGGTGAGGCGATAATAGAAGGGATCGCGGTCGTTGACAGGGCCGGAGAAATCAAACTGGCTCTGGTAGCGCTGCTGCGTGCCGTATTGCAACTGGAGTTCATGATAGGGGTCCTCCGTCGGGCGCTTGGTGATCAGGTTGTAGAGACCACCGGCGCCGGAGGCGCCATAGAGAGCCGACGAGGGGCCGCGCAGGATCGAAACACCCTCAAGGCCGTAGGGTTCGGTCTTGAAGAGGGAAGAGCCTGCGCCGGGTTGGCGCAGGTTGTCGCGAAAAACGCCCGTATAGGTGACGTCGAAGCCGCGCACCGTGAAGCTGTCGAAGCGTGGGTCGAAACCATAAGCACCCACGCGCGTGCCTGGCGTGTAGGCGATCGTATCGAGCAGCGTTTGGGGGTTGCGATCCTTGAGTTGCTGTTCCGTCACGGACGAGATCGACTGCGGCGTCTCGATGAAAGGCGTGTCGGTCTTTGCGCCGGTGGCGCTGCTCTTGCCGACATAGCCGTCCGCCTGGATGACACCGCCGCTTCCGCCCTTGACGACGATCTCCTGCAGCACAGTCGCGCCATCGTCGGGCTGGTTTTCGGTGACGGTATCCTGCGCAGCGGCGGGAAGGAAAAGATGGGCCATGGCGGCGCCCGTCAATGCGGCTGCCCGCAGCGATCTGGCAAAAACGTGTACTTTCATCAGCTTACAACTCTCGGCGGTCGACATCAATTATTCATGAGTGTAATAGTCAACAATAAGCCGGATGAAAACCTTTTTATGAGTAGTTCTCTCCACTTTTTTGGGGAAGAGCGGAGCGACCGCGAGCTCGTCAGCTCTTTACTTCCGAAAGCAGCCAACGCCGGAAGGCCGCGACGGCCGGGCGTTCGAGTGCGGCGCCCGGATAGACGAGATGAAAGGCGAGGCGGCTCGCAACACCGAGCGGGAAGGGAGCGACCACAGCGCCTTCGGCGAGTTCCTTCTTTAGAAATGACCGCCGCATCAATGCAAAACCGAGACCAGCCTTCATAGCTTCGTAGGCGCCATTGCCATGCATGAAGATCGGGCCGCGCGAGGCGTCGACCTTCGTCGCCCCTGCTGCCTCCAGCCAGAGCTTCCAGTCGTGCCGGTAAACATCATGGATCAACTGGAAGCCGGCGAGCGTGTCTGGAGAGGGATGGTCTCCAAGCTGCGCTGCCAGCCGCGGGGTGCAGACCGGCACCAGCTCATCATCCACGAGCCGCTCGCTGACAAGGCCGTCATAGCCGCCCAGCCCGTGGCGTATGGCCAGATCGATGCCGTCGCGTTTAAAGTCGAGCACGCGATGCGAGGCACTGATGCGCACGTCGATCTCCGGATGGATCTCCTCGAAACGCGCGAGCCGCGGAACCAGCCAATAGGTCGCGAAGCCTGCCGTGCAGGTGACGTTCAGTACCGAGCCGCGTGCCCGCGCTGCAATCGCGGCCGTCGCCTCTCTCATCAGCCGGAAGGCGGTCTGCAGCGTGGCGAAGTAATCAGCGCCCTCGACTGTAAGGGCGAGCGCCCGCGTTTTCCGCTCAAAAAGCCGTACGCCGAGTTGGGCTTCCAGATCGCGGATCTGCAGGCTCACGGCGCCGGGCGTCACATGCAGCTCCTTGGCGGCCAGCGTCATGCTCAAATGCCGTGCGGCAGCTTCGAAAGCCCGCAGGGCCGAAAGGGATGGCAGAAATTCGCTCATGATTTAGTTCAGCTAAAGCATATGCCGAGAAAGACTCGTTTGCCGGAATGGAATTATAGAAATAATATCAGAATGAAAGCGAGCATTAAACAAAATCGTGATGAGATATTCATCGAGCACAAATCGTAGCTGGCAGAAACTGGTGCGCAAGAAACGGGTGGCGAAATCATCCGCCGTATCGTAAGCCCGCGAACAACGAAGGGAGACAGACATGCAGAAACAAATGGGCTTGGCCGAATGGAGTATGCTGTTGGTCCTGTCCCTCCTTTGGGGCGGCTCCTTCCTCTTCAACGGTATTCTAGTCAAGGCACTGCCGCCATTTACGATCGTCACGGGCCGCGTGCTGCTGGCGGCGCTCGCGCTCAATATCATCGTGCGGCTCATGGGTCATACGATGCCGCGCGACGGCAGGAGCTGGGTCGCCTTCTTCGGAATGGGTGTGCTGAACAATATGATCCCCTTCTGCCTCATCGTCTGGGGCCAGACTCACATTGCAAGCGGCCTTGCCTCGATCCTGAATGCCACAACGCCGCTCTTTACGGTCGTTGTTGCCCATATCCTGACCACCGACGAGAAGATGAGCGGTCATCGCCTGATCGGTGTGCTCATCGGCTTTGCCGGCGTGGCTTATATGATCGGCTTCGATGTGCTTCACGATCTCGGCTCGAATATCCTGGCGCAGCTCGCGGTCCTCGGAGCTGCGATCTCCTATTCCTTCGCCGGCATCTGGGGCCGCCGTTTCCGGGCGATGAGCATGCCGCCGCTGCTGCCAGCCGCAGGCCAGGTCACGGCCTCCACCATCTTGATGCTGCCGATTGCGCTGATTGTTGACCGTCCATGGGCATTGCCCGCTCCTGGTATCGAAACCTGGCTGGCGCTGCTCGGCCTCGCACTTCTTTCGACCGCCATCGCCTATGTGCTTTTCTTCCGGGTTCTCGCAACGGCGGGCGCGACGAACCTGGCGCTGGTGACCTTCCTCATTCCCGTCAGCGCCATTCTGTTGGGTACGATCATCCTTGGCGAGCAGTTGCAGGCAAAACACCTGATCGGCATGGCGACGATCGCGGTCGGCCTTGCGGCGATCGACGGGCGGTTGATGTCGCTTAGGAAAAGCCGGGCAGCCTGAGGCTCAGCAGGCGAGATCGGCGACGACCGAATCGAGGATCAGCATGCCCGAGGGCGTGCAGCGAAGGCGGGAATTGCCGATCCGCTCGATGAAGCCGTGCTCCAGCAGAAATTCTTCACGCTTCGGATCCGGATCCCGGCCGGAAAGCTGCTGCCAGCGGGCAAGATCGACGCCTTCCTTCAGCCGCAGCCCCATGAGGAGCAATTCGTCCGCCTGCTCGTCATAGCCGAGCCGTTCCTGCTCCACAATGCCATGCCCGTCGCGCTCGACAAGCTCGAGCCAGGTCTCCGGCTTGCGCTCGGTCGCGGTTGCGATCTTCTCAGGCCCTCGCGTCAGGCGGCCGTGTGCGCCGGGGCCGATCCCGGCATAGTCGCCGTAGCGCCAGTAGGTGAGGTTATGGCGGCTCTCGGCGCCGGGCCGGGCATGGTTGGAAACCTCATAGGCCGGCATGCCCTCACGCGCCATGATCTCCTGAGTCGCCTCGTAGAGGATCGCCGATTGGTCGCCATCCGGCACGATCAGTTTTCCGGCCTTGTGCAGGCCGTAGAACGGCGTGCCCTCCTCGATCGTCAGCTGGTAGAGCGAAAGGTGATCGACCGCATATGAGATCGCTTCCTTCAGCTCCTTCTCCCATTCCCCGACGGTCTGGCCGGGGCGGGCATAGATCAGGTCGAAAGACATGCGCGGGAAGATGTCGCGCGCCAGCTTGATGGCTTTCAGTGCATCGGCCACGTCATGCAGGCGGCCGAGGAATCTCAGATCCCGGTCATTCAGCGCCTGAACGCCGAGCGACACGCGATTGACGCCTGCGGCGCGATAGCCGCGGAAGCGCTCGGCCTCCACGCTCGAAGGATTGGCCTCCATCGTGATCTCGATGCCGTTCGGCACATGCCAGTGCTTGGATATACCGTCGAGAATGGCCGAAACCGTTGCTGGATGCATGAGCGACGGCGTGCCGCCGCCAAGGAAAATGCTCGTCACCGTCTTCGGTCCGCTCATCCGGCGAACGGCAGCCATCTCCTTCAGGAACGCAGCGGCGAACCGCTCCTGGTCGACCGGCTGATGACGGACATGGCTGTTGAAGTCGCAATAGGGGCACTTCGCCGCGCAGAAGGGCCAATGCACATAGACGCCGAAACCGGGCTCGCCGGTATCGGGCAGAAGCATCGCATCGCGCGTCAAGCTTGGTGTATCGAGAATCTCCACGAACCGACCCTACGCTTCCAGGCAGGTTTCGACAAAGCGTTTGAATGCGCGCGCCCGATGCGACAGGGCTTGCGGCTTGCCAATGTTCCAGCCGTGCTTTTCCTCGGCACTCATCTCGCCGAAGGTGATGTCGTAACCTTCCGGTTGGAAGACCGGATCGTAACCGAAACCCTGGGTGCCGCGCGGCGGCCAGACGACGGTACCTTCCACCTCGCCGCGAAAAAGCTCCGTATGCCCGTCTGGCCAGGCGAGGCAGAGCACGCTGACGAAGCGCGCGCGCCGTTGTTCCGGCTTGGTGGCTCCGGCTTTGTCCAGCGCCTGTTGCACCTTTTCCATCCCGATCGCAAAGTCGCGCGTGCCGTCTGCGGTCTCGGCCCAGTTGGCCGTATAGACACCCGGATCGCCACCGAGCGCATCGATCACCAATCCCGAATCGTCGGAAAGCGCCGGCATCCCTGCTGCTTTGGCAGAGGCGAGAGCCTTGATCGTCGCGTTTTCCTCGAAGGTTGTGCCCGTTTCGTCAGGCTCGATGAAGTTGAGGTCCGCTGCCGATTTGGCGGTAAAGCCGAGCGGTCCGATCAGTTCCTGGATCTCGCGGATCTTGCCGGCGTTGTGGCTGGCGACGACGATCGTCTTCGTTTCAAGCGTGCGCATGGTCGGTCCTATTCAATGCCCCAGATTCTGGCTTCGGCGCATTCGAGGCTGTTTCCCGCGGGATCGCGGAAATAGATCGAGCGGCCGCCGTTCGGCCAGTGGACTTCGGATTCGATTTCGATGCCCGCGGCTTTGAGCTTCACCGCCATGGCATCGATGTTCTTACCAGACACCCGGAAACATGCGTGGCCCTGACCTTTCGTGCCGTGGGGCGGTACCTGCAGGGCATCGGCCGCTGGCGGTTTCACCGTTTCATCGGGGTTGAAGATCAACAGCACGCCTTGCCCGCAGCGGAAGAATACATGCCGGTTTGCGGCGCGCGTGATCTTGGCAAGGCCGAGCACGCCTTCGTAGAAGGCCTCGGCCTTGTCGAGATCCTTCGCATAAAGCGCGGTCTCCAGCATGCCTTCCAGCAGGGCAGTCATCCGGCGATGGCCTGTTTCTGCATGTCGACGAGCTCCACGATGCCGGTTTTCGCCAGTGTCATCAGCGCCGCAAATTCCCCGTCCGTGAACGGCGTGCCTTCGGCGGTTCCCTGAATTTCAACGATGCCGCCGGCACCCGTCATGACGAAATTCGCATCGGTTTCGGCCGAGGAATCTTCGAGATAATCGAGGTCGATCACCGGCTGGCTGGCGAAGATGCCGCAGGAAATCGCAGCGACATGATCCTTGAGCACGCGCTCGACCTTGATCATGTTGCGGGTTTCCATCCACTTCAGGCAGTCGTAGAGCGCAATCCAGGCTCCCGTAATGGAGGCCGTGCGCGTACCGCCGTCAGCCTGAATGACGTCGCAGTCGAGCGTGATCTGGCGCTCGCCCAGTTCCTTGAGATCGACGACGGCACGAAGGGAGCGGCCGATCAGGCGCTGGATTTCCTGTGTGCGCCCGCCCTGCTTGCCGGCCGCGGCCTCGCGTTTCATGCGCTCGCCGGTTGCCCGCGGCAGCATGCCATATTCGGCCGTGACCCAGCCCTTTCCAGTATTGCGCAGCCAAGGTGGCGTCTTGTCTTCCAGGCTTGCGGTACAGAGCACATGCGTATCGCCGAATTTGACGAGGCAGGAACCTTCCGCATGCTTTGAAAAATTGCGCTCGAAAGTGACTTTGCGCATCTGGTCGGTTTTTCTGCCTGAAGGCCGCATTGTGATCTCCTGAAGCACGACGCCGAAAACCGTAAAGCGGTTCTCGCAAAACATCATGCATGCTTGAATGGTGTCGACCGCTTCTACGATTGGCCGCAGCCATTTGCAAATTCCCTTTTGCTACGAGGGCGAGAACGGCTATATTTTAGGGATCGTCATCAGCAGCGCAGGTCTAAGGAAGGTCATGGGGTTCAGGTCGACGTCGGTTTCGGATGCCGTTGCTGCGCTGGATGAACGCTCCAAGGAAATCTTCCGCCGCATCGTTGAAGGCTATCTGGAAAGTGGCGAGCCGCTCGGCTCGCGCAATCTCTCCCGCATCCTGCCCATGTCGCTATCGCCCGCGTCGGTGCGCAACGTGATGAGCGACCTGGAGGAGTTGGGCCTGATCTACTCGCCGCATGTCAGCGCCGGACGCCTGCCGACGCAGGGCGGCCTTCGCTTCTTCGTCGATGCCTTCATGCAGGTCGGCGACCTTTCCGCCGAGGACCGTGCGAATATCGACCGCCAGGTCCGCCCCGAAAGCCGCGACAATCCGGTTGAATCGATGATGAACGAGGCAAGCCGGATGCTGTCGGGCATTTCGCGCGGCGCAGGGCTTGTCATCACCTCAAAGAGCGATCCGGTTCTCAGACACGTCGAATTCATCCGCCTGGAGCCCACCAAGGCGTTGGCAGTGCTCGTCGGCGATCACGATCAGGTCGAAAACCGCATTATCGAATTGCCGGCAGGTGTTACGTCGTCGCAGCTGACGGAGGCCGCGAATTTCCTCAATGCCCATATGTCTGGCCAGACATTGCCGGAATTGCGCAAGCAGCTCAGTCGCCTGAAGGAGAACGTCCGCCACGAGCTCGACGCGTTGTCCCGGGATCTCGTCGAGCGCGGTATCGCGGTGTGGTCTGGCGATGCGGACGAAGGCAAGCCGCCGCAGCTTATTATTCGAGGCCGATCCAATCTGCTCGATGGCCTGGCAGGCGCGGAAGACCTCGATCGTCTCCGCATGCTCTTCGACGATCTCGAAAAGAAGGACAGCCTGATCGAGCTGCTGAACCTTGCCGAAACCGGTCCGGGCGTGCGCATCTTCATCGGTTCTGAGAACAAGCTCTTTTCGCTTTCCGGCTCCTCGCTGATTGTTGCGCCCTATCGCGACGATGACGACCGCATTGTCGGCGCCGTCGGCGTCATCGGCCCGACACGGCTCAATTATTCACGCATTGTGCCGATGGTGGATTACACCGCCCAGCTGATCTCCCGGCTTGCGCGCGGCACGCTGTAAAAAACCCGGAATTTTTTCTTCTTTGTCACGCAGACTTGATTTTTTGCGGTCAAAGCTCGATATCGGGCGCATCCCAAGAGAACCCATTACCGGAGACCGTCATGACTGACGAAACGACGAAAAACGGATCTGACGCTGCCGCGGCTGAAGCCGCAGACGACGTTGCCGCAAACGTCGAGAACGAAACCACGGTGGAAGCGCCGCGCCAACCGGATCCGCTTGAAGTGCTCAAGGCTGAAAATTCCGAGCTGCGCGACCGCTATCTGCGCCTTGCCGCCGAAATGGACAATCTGCGCCGCCGCACGGAGCGCGACGTGAAGGATGCAAAGTCCTACTCGGTCGCGGGCTTTGCGCGCGATATGCTTGCCGTTTCGGACAATCTGCGCCGCGCGCTCGATGCCATCCCCGCCGAGGCGAAGGAAGCGGGCGAGACAGGCCTCAACACGTTGATCGAAGGTGTCGAGATGACGGAGCGCTCCATGCTCTCGGCGCTGGAGCGCCACGGCGTCCGCAAGTTGGATCCGATCGGCCAGAAGTTCGATCCGAACTTCCACCAGGCGATGTTCGAGGTTCCCAATGCCGAAGTGGCGAATAACACGGTCGTCCAGGTCGTTCAGGCAGGCTTCACGATCGGCGAGCGTGTTCTTCGTCCCGCAATGGTCGGCGTGGCCAAAGGCGGCCCGAAGGCAGCAGATGCAGACCTCAACACAGCGTTCACCGAAAAGGACGCCTGATCTTCTTTTCAGGCGCCTTTCATAATCAGTCCGAAAATCAGATGCGGGCGAAGCGCTCGATCATGAGATCGAAGAAGCCGTCCGCATCCACATAGCGCATCACCTTGGCATTGCGCTTGCGGTCGGTCACATGCCACCAGTCGACCACCGTCATGCCAACGGTCAGCTCCGACTTCACCTCGATCTCGACATTGCAGTCACGGCCCTTGAAGAGTTCGGGCTTCAGTAGGTAGGCGACGACCGCCGGATCGTGCAGAGGCCCACCGTCCGAACCATACTTCTCGACATCGAAGCGCTCGAAGAATTCCAGCATTTCGACCATTGCTTTGGCCGGTGCCGTGCCGAGATCGGCCATGCGTTTGACGCGATCCTTCCGTGTCAGCAACTGATGTGTCACGTCGAGCGGCATCATCACGATCGCTATGCCGGAACGAAAAACGATGTCGGCTGCTTCCGGATCGACATAGATGTTGAATTCGGCGGCGGGCGTTATGTTGCCGCCCTCGAAGAAGCCGCCTCCCATCATCACCAGTTCACGGATGCGCGGAATGATGTCCGGCGCCTTTTGCAAGGCCATGGCGATATTGGTAAGCGGTCCCAGCGTGCAGAGTGTCACCGTGCCTTCCGGCTCGCCGCGAAGCGTCTCGATGATGAAGTCGACCGCGTGCTGTGCCTGCAGCGGCATCGTCGGCTCATCGAGCTCCGGTCCATCGAGGCCGGTCTTTCCGTGCACGTGCTCGGCCGTGACCAGCTTGCGCGCGATTGGCGCGTCGGCGCCTGCGAAAACCTTCGTGCCGGGTCGTGCGCAGAGCTCGCAGACGATGCGCGCGTTGCGGCTCGTGTAGGAGAGCGGCACGTTGCCTGCGACGGTCGTGACGCCGAGCACCTCCAGCTCTTCGGGGCTGCCGAAGGCAAGCATGATGGCCGCTGCATCGTCCTGGCCGGGGTCGGTGTCGATGATGATCTTTCTGGGGGTCGCCATTGCGTTGCTCCGTCTCAAGGTGCACGTCGTCGTGGCAGGCACCATTCGTTTATTTTTCCGTCGCAGATCGGCGCAGCCGCTGCGCTCGACGATGTGATGCGAGCCGCCATGATTTTTGTCAAGCAACGGCCCCAATCCAACCGTCTTAAATTCATGTGACTGCGATGCGCCGCATATGTCTTGCGCGAAAGGCACACGCTTCCCATATTAACGGCGTCCGGATGCTACGCTTAGGTCCGGGAAGGTCGCTTGGATCAAGGACTTTGAAAGATGAGCCGCATGACACCTTTCGCCAGCCCGCTGCTTTTGGGCTTCGACGCCATGGAAAAGACGCTTGAACGCATTTCCAAGGCAAGCGACGGTTACCCACCCTATAATATCGAACGTATCGCCCCCGACCAGGGAGCGCCTGAGCGCCTGCGCATCACGGTTGCCGTCGCCGGTTTCGGCGAAGACGAGCTGGACGTTACGACGGAAGAGAATCAATTGTTGATCCGCGGCCGCCAGGTCGAGCATGGCGAGCATGAATATCTCTATCGCGGTATTGCTGCGCGCCAGTTCCAGCGAACCTTCGTGCTGGCAGACGGCATGCAGGTTTTGGGCGCCAGCCTCAAGAATGGATTGCTTGCCGTCGATCTCGTTCGTCCGGAACCGGCGCGCATGGTGAAGAAAATTAACATTTCGGTCTCACAGTAGGACAACGGCCCATTCGGCTGTTGGTCCCTTCTCCCGGAGGTACAGGAATGTTGATGAAAGAAGCGAATTCTCACCTGACCAAGTCCGAACTTGCCGGTATCGGCAACGGCGAGGTCGCCTATATCCGCAAAATGCGCAACGACGAGGTCTCGAAGTGCTTTCCCGAAGCACCGGATATCGATCCGAGCGTGGACCTTTGGGCCCTCTTCGGCGCAGACGGAACGCCGATCCTGCTCACGGACAATCGCTCCAGCACCTTCTTCAAGGCGGCTGAAGACGAATTGAAGACGGTCAGCCTGCACTAAAGATGCAGGCTTAGACCCTTTTGAATGTCAGATAGGCGGAGGACCTGCCCTCGCGCCGGGCCTTGGCCTCGTAGCGTGTGCTCGGCCAGCCCTCATAGGGCGTCAGCCAGTCGGCAGCGTCTTGCGCAAGCCAGTCGAAGCCGCCGTGATCGCGGCACTTCAAAAGCGTCCAATTCACGTAGGTATCGATGTCCGAGGCGAAGCAGAAGAGCCCGCCCGGCTTCAGCACGCGATGGAAACGGTCGAGATTGGTCTTGGAAACGAAACGCCGTTTCCAATGCTTCCGTTTTGGCCAGGGATCGGGATAGAGCAGATCGATGTGATCCAGGCAGCCGTTCGGTAACCAGTCGAGCAGTTGCGTTGCATCGTCATCATAGACGCGGATATTCTTTGCACCCTTCGTCTCGATGCTTGCCAGCAGTTTCTGCATGGAATTGATGAAGGGTTCGATGCCGATGAATCCGGTCGAGGGCATTTCCAGCGCACGGTGGATCAGATGTTCGCCACCGCCGAAGCCGATTTCCAGGCGCAGCCGTTCAGCCGGAACCGGGAAGAGGTTTTTCAGTGGCTCCGGTGGAGCCGCTGAAAGGTCGATGAGGAATGCCGGGAGCAGGGTGTTCAGTCTTTCCGCCTGATGTTCGCGGAGAGCCTTCCCCTTGCGGCGACCGAAGAATGCCTCGGTCGCGCGCCCCCGACGCTCCATATCCGTCATGCTGCTTCCCGGAGCTTCACGGTTTCCTTCAGCGCCTTGACGAGGTCGGTGCGCTCCCATGAGAACGAACCGTCACGGCCTGCCTTCCGGCCGAAGTGGCCGTAGGCCGAGGTCTTGGCGTAGATCGGCTTGTTGAGGTCGAGGTGACGGCGGATGCCGGTCGGCGACAGATCCATGTTCTTGCGGATCGCCGCCTCGCCTTGGTCTTCCGTCACAGCCTTGCCGGGGCCGTGCAGGTCGACATAGATCGACAGCGGCTGAGCAACGCCGATCGCATAGGAAAGCTGGATCGTGCAGCGGTCGGCGAGGCCTGCGGCAACCACGTTCTTCGCAAGATAGCGGGCAGCATAGGCCGCCGAGCGGTCGACCTTGGTCGTATCCTTGCCGGAAAACGCACCGCCGCCGTGCGGAGCTGCACCGCCGTAGGTATCGACGATGATCTTGCGGCCGGTGAGACCAGCATCGCCGTCCGGACCGCCGATGACGAACTTGCCGGTCGGGTTGATGTACCAGTTGCAATCCTTGGCGATCGGCAGATCGCCCAGCGCTTCGCGGATGTAGGGCTCGACGACGGCGCGAACCTTCTTGGAATCCCAGCTCTCATCGAGATGCTGGGTCGACAAAACGATCGAGGTCACCTCGGCCGGCTTGCCATCGATGTAGCGCACGGTCACCTGGCTCTTGGCGTCCGGGCCGAGCTTGGCAACATCGCCGTCGCCCTTCTTGCGGGCTGCGGCAAGCAGCTGCAGGATCTTGTGGGAATAATAGATCGGCGCCGGCATGAGGTCCGGCGTTTCCTTGCAGGCGTAGCCGAACATGATGCCCTGGTCGCCGGCGCCTTCGTCACCTTGCTGGTCGGAGGCGTTGTCGACGCCCTGAGCGATATCGGCGGACTGCGAGTGCAGCAACACGTCGATCTTCGCCTTCTTCCAGTGGAAGCCGTCCTGCTCGTAGCCGATGTCCTTGATAGCGCGGCGGGCGGCAGCCTTGAATTTCGACGGGTTGATGACGTCCTTGCCGTCCTTGCCCTTTTTCATCAGGCTCGGCGGCAGACGGACTTCACCGGCGATGACGACGCGGTTCGTCGTTGCCAGGGTCTCGCAGGCAATGCGCACGCCCCAGGGGTTGACGCCGGTCTTGGCCGCTTCACGATAGACCAGATCCACGATCTCGTCCGAGATGCGGTCACACACCTTGTCCGGGTGACCTTCGGCGACTGACTCACTGGTGAAAAGATAATTCGCGCGCATTTCGGGATTCCCCTCAAAGAACAAAAGCCGTTAGTTGGTACTCATTCCCCGTTCGAAAAACAAGCACAGAAGGACATAAATATATCTTTATATCTACCGCGAAATGATAAATTTTGCCCTTAAAACGCAAAAAAGGTGGCCTTTAGACCACCTTTTAAAAATGGGAGCCTCAAGGGAATCGGATCAGTCCGTGTCGGCCTCGGCGGCCAGTGCTTTGACAAGCTCCACGACCTTGCGGCGAACTTTCGGGTCGGAAATCTTCACGAACGCCCGGTTGAGCTGGAGCCCCTCCGAGGAAGAGAGGAAATCAACGACATAATTTGAGCTCGACGCTTCTGCCATGCCGGTCAATCCACCGGTGTGATCGCCCGGGGCGTCCTCGAAGAAAAAGGAAACCGGGACGTTGAGAATACTCGAGATGTTCTGCAGGCGGCTCGCACCGACGCGGTTCGTGCCCTTTTCATATTTCTGGATCTGCTGGAAGGTAATGCCGAGACTCTCGCCCAGCTTCTCCTGGCTCATACCAAGCATCGTACGGCGAAGCCGAATGCGGCTGCCAACGTGTATGTCGATCGGGTTAGGCTTCTTCTTGTTTTCAATCATGGTCGTGCCCTAGCAAAGAATTTCAACCTGGTTAAACCGGCAGTGCCCAGACCCATCCGTAACGCCACGTTGTAAGCGGCGCAAACCCTATCATCAAGCATACGTTAACAACGCCGATCGCCACCACTATGCAATTTTAGGGGTTTTCGGTCAATTCGGCTTGAAAATAAAACCAAAGCGGGAAATCGACGCAATCAAAATCAATAACGTTTCAGTCAACCAGAAGTAAGCTTGCTGTGAAAACAAGTTCCCGGATGCGCTGCCGAATCCCTCAAGGGTTGCGTCTATGAACCCTCTCTCATTGAGGGCGAGCCCTGCAACAATCTGCCCGCGCGCATTCACGATCGCCGAGATGCCGTTGTTGGCGTCACGAATCAGGGGCAAACCGGTTTCCACAGCGCGCACCCGCGCTTGCTGGAAGTGCTGATAAGGACCGGGCGTATTGCCGAACCACGCGTCGTTCGTGATGTTCAAGATCGCACCGGCATCGGCGATGTCGCCGGTCATCTCGTCGGCAAAGATGATCTCGTAACAGACCAGAGGATAGAGTTTCAGCCCCGTCGGCAGCTCCAGGAGATGGCGCGTTGCCGCGGCAGAGAATCCGCCCGGCATTTCGACGATATTGCGGATGCCGAAATCGTCGAGGATATTCTCGAACGGCACGTATTCGCCGAATGGAACGAGATGCACCTTGTCGGAAGCCGCGACGATCTGGCCGCGTCCATCGAACGCGTAGATCGAATTGTAGTAGCGCACCGGGTTTCCCGGCCCCATCTCTTCGGCCCGCACGGCGCCCGCAATCAGAATCTGATTATCGGCGAGCGTATCGGCGATCCGGGTAAGAGCATCCTGGTTGTCGGTGAGGATGAAAGGGATCGAGGTCTCCGGCCAGACGATGATGTCCGGCTTCTTTCCGCCGTCCAGCGGCGCTTCGGCCGAGAGCTTCAAATGCATCTCGAAGATGGCCGAGCGGTCGGCGTTGCTGTCGAGCTTGGCCGCCTGATCGATCATCGGCTGCACGAGCCGGATCACCGGCCGTTTCTCCTGCGGCAGCGTGGGAGCTTCCGGCGCGAGATAAAGCACATAGCCGCCGTAGCCGACATGAGCTGCAAAAAGCAGCGCGGCCAGCCCCACACCCGCCGTCGCACCCTGCCGCGTCCCAAGAAGAGCGGGTGCGGCGAAGACGAAGACGGCAAGCGCAGTCACGCCCGTGGTGCCGACGACGTGGGCGGACTGCATCATCAGCGGCATCGGCATGATGCCGTAGCCGACCGCATTCCATGGAAAGCCCGTGAATGTGACGCTGCGCAACCACTCGAAGAGGCCGAAGCTTGCGGCAAGTGCTGCAATGCGGCCTAACCCGTCCGACCAGAAGATGCGGGCGACAGCCGCCGCAAGGCCATAATAGATCGACAGCACTGCCGGCAGGCCAAAGATTGCCAGCGGCAGCGCCCAGGCAAACTCTTCCGAGTCAATCATCAGCGCATGGCCAAGCCACCAGAGGCCTGCGACGAAATAGCCGAAGCCAAAGAGCCACCCGATCGCGAAGGAGGGCCACAGTCGGCCGAGGACGCTTGCCTCGGGGGAGGCGGCTGCGCCATCGATCAGCCAGACAAGGAGTGTGAATGAGAGGAACATCGCGGCAAAAAAGCCGATCGGCGGAAGTGCCAGAACGGCAAATGCGCCGGCCAGGACTGCCAGCAATGCTCGTTTGAAACCCCAGACCAGGATGACCCTGTCCGCAAGCCGCTCCATGCGCACTCCAATCAAGCCGCGAATCAACCCGGTCCGCAGTCTTTCAAAAAAGCGGCGCTTTGTCGTGCCGTGCGAAAATCAGTTCGACGTGGATTCGGCGGTCCGGTCGTCAGTTGTCTCAGCACCGGTCGCACTGTCGCCGTCCGCCTTGACACGGCGGCGGATCGCCTGACGCTTGCGGGTGATGCGCACGCGCTTGATGCGGCGCGGATCGGCCTCGAGAATGTGGAATTCGAAATCCGGCAGCGCCTGGACCACTTCGCCTCGAACCGGGATGCGGCCGAGGGCGGAGAAGATGAGACCGCCGAGCGTATCGACCTCGTCCACCTGCTCGCTGATGTCGAAATCCGGACCGATCGCCTCTGCAATCTCTTCCAGTTCGACGCGGGCATCCGCCACAAAGACGTCTTCGGAAATGCGCTTGAACATGACTTCTTCGTCGTCATGCTCGTCGTCGATGTCGCCGACGACCATCTCGACGATGTCCTCATGTGAAGCAAGGCCGTCGGTACCGCCATATTCATCGATGACGAGCGCCATCTGCGTACGGTTCACCTGCATGCGGCGAAGCAGATCGGATGCCAGCATCGATGGCGGCACGAAGAGGATCTTGCGGATGATGCCGGCCTCGGCGAGCGTCTTTTGGAGGTCGACGCGGGCGAGATCGAAATTCGGCTTTGCCGAACGCACCGGCTTTTGAATGTTCTCTGTAGCGATCTCGACAAGTGGCTTGGCAGTCTTGGAGCCTGTCCGGCGCTTGTTGCGTGCCTGCTTTGCGACATAGGAAAGCAGGTCGCGGATGTGCACCATGCCGCGCGGATCGTCGAGCGTATCGGCATATACGGGCATGCGCGAGCGCCCGGATTCCTCGAAGAGGATCATCAATTCGCCGATGGTGATGTTCTGGTCGACCGCCTCGATATCGGCGCGCGGGACCATGACGTCGGCGACACGCACTTCGCGGAAACGCAGGATGTTGTGGAGCATCGCCCGCTCGTCGGGCGAAAAGGCATCGTCGCCAGTATCGTTCGTCATAAGTGCGTCGGCGAGATCTTCGCGGATGCGCGAACCCTGCTGGGGGCGGAGAATGCGGGCGGCACGCGCCCAGAATGATCGTCCTGAATGCCTGCTACTACTGCCCGCCTCATCTGAGGAGGAGGATTGATCGGCGTCCTTGGTTTCCGCCGCCGGTTTCGTTGTAAAGTCGCTCATGGTTCCATTTTAAGGTCTTGACCCTCGTATGGGTCAGATAGGCCGAGTACTGCCAAAATGCGAGTCTCCAACCCCTCCATAATTTCGGCTTCGTCGTTATTCATATGGTCGTAGCCGAAGAGATGCAAGAAACCATGCACCATCAGATGCGATAGATGCTCCTCGAACGATTTTTCGAGCTCCCGCGCTTCCCGTTCGACGGTCTCCCTGGCGATGATGATATCACCAAGCATCGGACCTGGCATCTCTCCCGGCGCTATCGGAAAGGCAGGGAAGGAAAGGACATTGGTAGCCTTGTCTTTTTTGCGCCATTCGGCGTTGATGGCGCGCATGGCCTCGTCATCCGTGAAGACGAGTGAAAGCTCCGTCGCCGTCTTGGGAAACCTCTGCCTCTCATCTTTTTCGAGAACCTCCGCTGCCGCTTTCAGCACGCGTTCGGCCAAAGCCTGAAGTTCATTCTCCGAGGGCCAGTCGCCCTCCTCGATGCTGACCTGGAAATCGATTTCGGCCATCAGACCCGCGGTCCGGCGTCTTCCGGCCGCGTCGTATAGGTGGCGTCATAGGCCCTTACGATCCGTCCGACCAGCGGATGGCGCACGACATCGACATCCTTGAAGCGGATCGTCGAGATCCCTTCCACCCCGTCGAGCAGATGCAGTGCTTCGACAAGTCCGGACTTCACGCCGCGCGGCAAATCGATCTGGCTCGGGTCGCCGGTGATGATCATGCGCGAATTCTCGCCGAGACGCGTAAGAAACATCTTCATCTGCATCGATGTCGTGTTCTGTGCCTCGTCGAGGATGATGGCCGCGTTCGACAGGGTGCGCCCGCGCATGAAGGCGAGCGGCGCGATCTCAATGACGCCGGCCGTGATTGCGCGCTCGACCTTGTCTCCGGGGATCATGTCGTAGAGCGCATCATAGAGCGGCCGCAGATAGGGATCGACCTTCTCCTTCATGTCGCCCGGCAGGAAGCCGAGGCGCTCGCCGGCTTCGACGGCTGGCCGCGAAAGGATGATCTTCTCGACGGCGCCGCGTTCCAGCATCTGGGCCGCATGCGCGACGGCGAGATAGGTCTTGCCCGTGCCGGCTGGGCCGACGCCGAAGACCAGTTCGGCGCGCTCCATGGCGCGTATATAGGCATCTTGCGTCGGCGTGCGCGCAACGATCGTCTTCTTGCGTGTCGAGATCTGCGCCATGGTCAGCTTGGCTTTTTTCTCCATGGTCGGCAGGCTCAACTGATCGTCGGCGGCAACCGCCATGCGGATTGCGCCTTCCACGTCGGATCGTTCCACGCTGCCGCCTTTCTGGAGCTTTTCATAGAGGTAGTCCAGCGTGCGCCGGGCTTGGTTGGTGGCGACGACGTCACCGGTGATAACGACGGAATTACCGCGCGCACGCGCATCGATATGCAGCCGCTCTTCGAGAAGCTTCAGGTTCTGATCGAATTGACCAAATAGCTCGCTGGCGAACCGGTTGTTCTCGAACGTCAGGACGAAGTGATTGGCGTCGCTCGCAATGCGTGGGTGGCGCGGTGAAGAAGAAACCAATTCTTGTCCGTTCAAGCGGTCGAGCTCCCTAGGTTAAACCCCAGCCTCTGCAAACTCGGCAAACAGGCTGTTCGTTCCGGTTCCGGTGATTCGCACTTTGATAATGTCACCGATTTGCGATGCTTTTGCATCAACATTCACCGACTGAAGCCAGGGAGAACGGCCGATAAGCTGTCCTGGCATGCGGCCGGGCTTTTCAAGCAACAAATCGATCTCCTTGCCGATGCAGGATTCGTTGAATCCCTGCGTCTGCTTGAGGAGAAGCGCCTGCAGGCGCTCGAGCCGTTCTGCCTTGATCTCTTCCGGCACCTGGTCCTTCAGTTCCGCCCCGGGCGTACCCGGCCGCGTCGAATATTTGAAGGAGAAAGCCTGCGCATAGCCAACCTCCCCCACCAGACGCAGTGTAGCTTCAAAATCCTCGTCTGTCTCCCCAGGAAAACCAACGATGAAGTCGCCCGAAAGCGCAATATCGGGGCGGGCTGCGCGGATGCGCTCGATCAACGTCATATATTCGCCTGCCGTATGGCGCCGGTTCATGGCTTTCAGGATGCGGTCCGAGCCCGCCTGCACCGGCAGGTGCAAGTAGGGCATCAGCGCCCGCAGATCGCGATGCGCCTCGATCAGGCGGTCGTCCATGTCGCGCGGATGGCTGGTGGTGTAACGAAGCCGCGCAAGTCCCGGAATTTCAGCAAGGCGATAGAGTAAATCGCCAAGGCTCCATTCTTCGCCATTGGCCCCGGCGCCGTGCCACGCGTTGACGTTCTGGCCGAGCAATGTGATCTCGCGCACTCCGCCTTCGACAAGTTTTTGCGCCTCTTCGACAATCTGGCTGACGGGCCGGGAGATCTCCGAACCACGCGTGTAAGGCACGACGCAGAAGGTACAGAACTTGTCGCAGCCTTCCTGCACCGTCAGGAACGAGGTCACGCCGCGCGAGCGGATCTTCTTGCTTTCGGCAATCGGCAGATGCTCGAATTTATCTTCCAGTGCATATTCCGTATCGACGACGCGATGGCCCTGCTTGGCGCGCCGCAGCGCGTCCGGCAGGCGGTGATAGGTCTGCGGGCCGATGACGACATCGACGGCAGGCGCGCGGCGGAGGATTTCTTCGCCTTCGGCCTGGGCAACGCAGCCGGTCACGCCGATCATCATCTCGCGCCCGTCGGCGGCTTTCTTCTTTTTCATCTCGCGCAAACGACCGAGCGCCGAATAGACCTTTTCGGCCGCCTTTTCGCGGATATGGCAGGTATTCAGCAGAACGAGATCAGCCTCATCCATGTTCTCCGTCTGCTCGTAACCGTCGCGGGCGAGTGCATCGCTCATGCGCGTCGAGTCGTAGACGTTCATCTGGCAGCCATAGGTCTTGATGAAAACCTTGCGGCTGTTGCTGCCATCGCGAAGGTCCTCGCTGGGGATGGTCTCCGGGGCCGGAAGAAGGGCGCTGTCTTGGGTCATGGCGGGCTATTTAGTGGTTTTTTGCCCTCTAGAAAATCGAAATCTTCCCTCAAGAGATATCGCGGCCGCGCAGGCGGCTGTGGAGCATTGCACGGATACGCCGTGCGATGGTGGCGCTGACGTCCTTCCGGTTCGAATCGGAACGGTATTCGATCGCCTCGCCGAAGGAGACTTCGGCATCGAGCGCTGCGCATTTCACGACGTCAACCAGATGCGGTACGAGTTCCACGTCGCCTGGCCAGCCGGCCAGCGGGCGGTGATAGCGGCCCATCGCAACGCCGTGCGCCTTTGTATAGGCAATCGCAACCGGCTGCACGAGGACGGAACCGTTCGGCGAGTGCGGCACAGCCATGGCGGCCGCTCCAAACAGCGAGGATTTGACTTCCAAAAGGCGATTGCCATCCGAGGTCGTGCCTTCGGGAAAGAGCACGATGATCTCGCCGTCCGCCATGCGGGCTGCGATCTCGCTTGCCTGATTGCCGGTCTTCCGCTTCTCTTCACGGACGATGAAGACGCTTTTCTGCAGCCGGGCAAGCAGGCCGAAGATGGGCCAGTCGCGCACTTCGATCTTGGCGATGAAGGCGACATCGGCAACCGAGGACAGGACCATGATATCCATCCACGATGCATGATTAACGCATAGCATCAGCGGTCGGCGCCCCTCAAGCTTGCCGTGGACCTTTACGCGAATGCCGAGGGCGTGGCAGGCAGCGCGGTGCCATAGGCGCGGTAGAATGCGGCGAAGCTTCCAGTCGAAATGGAGGCCGAGAAGCTGGAGGGGCATCAGCAGCATGCTGGCGGCAGCGACGACGACCGCGGCATAGGCGATGCGCAGCCAGACGATCAACGCGAACTCCTTGCGGCTGCGGTCATCGGCTCAGCGTTCGTCTTTCTTCAGCGGAATGCCGTAAAGCTCCAGCCGATGATCGACAAGCTGGAAGCCATGCTCACGGGCAATGCGCTCCTGCAGCGCTTCAATCTCCGGCGAGCGGAATTCGATGACCACGCCGTTCTTCAGGTCTATCAGGTGGTCGTGATGTTCTTCCGGCACCGTTTCATAGCGCGAGCGGCCGTCGCGGAAATCATGGCGGGCGATGCTGCCGGCATCCTCAAAAAGCTTGACGGTCCGATAGACGGTGGAAATCGAAATCTTCGCGTCGACCTTCGCGGAGCGGCGATACAGTTCCTCGACATCCGGGTGATCTGCCGACTCTTCCAGGATGCGGGCGATCACACGGCGCTGTTCGGTCATTCGCATGCCGCGCTCGGTGCAAAGCTCCTCAAGGGTCTTGGCTGCGTCGGTCATTGGCGGCCTTCATTCCAGATTCCAATTCTCAACGGAACTAGCGAAGAACGCGCTTCATGACAAGCGCCGTGGAAACGGTGCCGTTCGCGTCCTTGTAGTATCCGCGGCGCTCGCCGATTTTCTCGAAGCCGAGCTTGTGGTAGAGGCCGAGGGCGGCGGCATTGCCGTCGTCGACTTCCAGGAACATGCTCTCACCCCCGCGCAGCTTGGCTTCACGCATTGCTGCCTGCATGAGCCGCCAGCCGAGGCCGGCACGGGCAACCTTCGCCTGTACGGCGATCGACAGGATTTCCGCTTCGCCTGCGACCTGGCGCGCAAGCACGAAGCCCGGCAGCGGTTTTTTCAAGAAAGCGTTGGTCTGGTGCGCAACGAAGCCGAAGACATTGTCCTGGCTGAGCAGGCTGTGGAATTCACCGTCACCCCAGGGGCGGGCAAATCGTTCGCCATGCAGCGCAGCGACCGCGCGGCAGTCGTCGCTGCCCATCGCGATGATCTCGAATTCGGGTTTCAGAGTGAGATAGGATTCCAGCATGGTCACACTCGCGCGATCGCGAACCCGGCCTGCGGTTTGGCGTCGGGTCCGCGCAGATAAAGGGGCTTCGGCTTTCCTGAACCGGGATCTGCGGCTGCACCGAGGCGTGCCACGATGGAAATTGGAAACTTATTGGCGTGTTCGCTCGTCGCGCCCGGCTTCAGCAGCGGCGCGGCCGAGCCTGTGATCTCGCCGGCAAAGGACGCCGCAATCGTTTTCGCCTCCTCGATCGTCACTGCGCGAGGTTCATCGAGCGCCGGGCCGTCTTCGGAATAAGTCTGGAGATAGATTTCGCCGCGTTTGGCGTCCATGGCGGCAAGAACGGGCCGGCCGGGTGTCTTTTTGCGCTGGGCGGCGGCCATAGTCTCCAGCGTCGTGATGCCGACAGTGGGGATGTTGAGCGCAAGGCCGAAGCCACGAGCTGCCGCGACGCCGACGCGGATGCCGGTAAAGGAGCCAGGACCGATCGTGACGGCAATGCGTTCGACCATCGCGAGTTTCATATCCGCCTGTTTGAGCACGCGGTCGACGATTCCCATCAAATGCTCTGCATGGCCCTTACCGATCAGGTCGGATGCCTCCCCCAGCACCGTATCCCTGCCGCTGTCGTAGAGAGCGGCAGCGCAATCTACACCAGCCGTGTCGAGCGCCAGAACAATCATGCCATCAATTTCCGAATAAAAGCCTACCACAAATTCAGCCGGTGCAATGCCGAGCCGGCCGAATTTTGGACAAATCGTCAGGCGGCGATGACTTCCTGCACTTCGGGAACGAAATGACGAAGCAGGTTCTGGACGCCATGCTTCAGTGTTGCCGTGGACGAGGGGCAGCCGGAACAGGAGCCCTTCATGTTAAGGTAGACCTTGCCATCTTTGAAGCCGCGGAACGTGATGTCGCCGCCATCTTGGGCAACCGCCGGGCGAACGCGGGTTTCAAGTAGCTCCTTGATGGTGAGCACGATGGTCTCGTCGGCCTCATCGAAGAATTCACCGCCGGCATCGAGCTCTTCCGAAAGCACGGAGGCATCACCCATGACCGGCTTCCCGGACATGAAGTGTTCCATGATGGAGCCAAGGATGGCGGGCTTCAGGTGCTGCCACTCCTGGTTCTCCTTGGAGACAGAAATGAAGTCATAGCCGAAATAGACACCGGTTACGCCCGGGATTTCAAAAAGGCGCGCAGCAAGCGGCGACGCCTGGGCTTCCTCGGCGCTGCGGAACTCGGCCGTGCCGGTCTCCATCACCACCTTGCCCGGCAGGAACTTCTGTGTGGCCGGATTCGGTGTGGCTTCGGTCTGAATGAACATTTCGCTCTCCATGCGGGCCAGGTCGTCGCTCAGGCCGTCTTTAGAATTCTTCAAAAGAAAATAAGCCGATTGGCGGCGCTAATCAAGAGACAAAGACTCCAGAAATAGCCGCATTCTGCATCACGCCTTAGGCCAGCGCATCCAGTTCTTCGTTCGTCAGCGTGTCAGGCAGCACGGTGACGGGGATCGGAAAAGCCGCGGCTTTTCCCACAACGGACGACACCAGCGGTCCCGGTCCTTCCTTGGCGGAGCTTGCGGCCAGCACCAGGATCGCGATGTCGCGGTCTTCTTCGATCACCGCATTGATTTCCTCGACCGCACTTCCCTCGCGGATAACGATTTCCGGCTCGATGCCGATCGTTTCGCGGACCACCTGTGCCGATTTGGCGACAACGGCCTCGGCCTCCTCACGGGCTTCGGCCCGCATGATCTCCTCGACGCCCAGCCATTGCTGAAAATCGCCCTCGGGAATCACGTAGACAAGCACCAGCCCGCCATTGGAATTCTTGGCGCGCCGGCCGGCATAATGCACAGCGCTCTGGCATTCAGGTGTGCCATCGATCACCGCCATGAATTTGCGGCGATGCCCTTCGAGCCGTGAGAGTCGCTTTGATACCATGGCGCGGACTCTGACACCCTAACCGGGAAATTTGCAAGCCCCCGTCACCGTGGCCCTCGCGGGTCTTCGCAGGATAATACACCAGCAGGTGAACACAGATGTTAACGCACGGGAGCTCGCCGTCAGCGGCATGCCTAGTAGAGGAAGCCGATGATGTCACGGACATCCTTCATGGTCGCTTCGGCGCGCGCCCGAGCACGCTCTCCGCCATTGCGCAGGATTGCGTCGATATGGCTCGTATCGTCCATCAGACGGCGCATTTCGCCGGTGATCGGCGAGAGCACCTGAACGGCGAGGGCGACCAGCGCCGGCTTGAAGACGGAGAACTGTTGGCCGCCGAATTCGGCAAGTACCTCAGTCTTCGTCTTGTCGGCAAGAGCCGCATAGATGCCGACGAGATTGTCGGCTTCCGGGCGGCCCTTCAGGCCCTCGACCTCGCTCGGCAAGCCGTCCGGATCGGTCTTCGCCTTGCGGATCTTCTTCGAGATGGCTTCCTCGTCATCCAGCAGATTGATGCGCGAGAGATCGGACGGATCGGATTTCGACATCTTCTTCGTGCCGTCGCGCAGCGACATCACGCGCGGAGCAGGGCCTTCGATCAACGGTTCGACCATCGGAAAATAGGCGTGCACCGGCTCGTCGCCGACGGTAATGTCGATGCCGCGGCCGGCACGGCGAATGTGTTCCTGATAATCAAGGTTGAACTTCATCGCGATATCGCGGGCGAGTTCAAGATGCTGTTTCTGGTCGTCACCGACCGGAACATGCGTGCCGCGATAGACGAGGATGTCGGCCGCCATCAGGCTCGGATAGGCAAGCAGGCCGAGGGAAGCATTTTCGCGGTCCTTGCCGGCCTTGTCCTTGAACTGCGTCATGCGGTTCATCCAGCCGATGCGGGCAACGCAATTGAAGATCCAGGCGAGCTCGGCATGCTGCGGCACGGCCGACTGGTTGAAGACGATATGCTTTTTTGGATCGATGCCGGAGGCGATAAAGGCTGCGGCGATTGAGCGGATCTGGCCCGGCAGGTCGTCGTGCACGAGCTGCGCCGTGAGGGAGTGCAGGTCGACGACGCAATAGATGCAATCGTTGCCTTCCTGCAGTGCCACGAACTTGCGGATCGCGCCGAGATAGTTGCCGAGATGGAGATTGCCGGTCGGCTGAACGCCAGAAAATACGAGCTCTTTGAATTCGGTCACGTTGTCCTCGATCAGGCTGGTGGAGGGCCCCAGGGCTCAGTCGCCCATGTTGCTAACGCGGCGGCTTATGCACGCGCTCCGTGCTGCAATCAAGAGGCGGTCGGTGCGGCATGCCGGATCAGGTCAAAAGTATTGCCGTAAGGATCGGAAAATACGGCCACCGTGCCGTAAATCTCACGCCGGGGCTGTTCCAAAAAGCGCACGCCCCTGGCCAGCATGGCGGCATGATCTCGCGCAAAATCATCGGTCTTCAAAAAGAACCCGACGCGGCCGCCGGTTTGATTTCCGATCGCCGCTTTCTGTGTCTCGTTGACTGCTTTGGCAAGGAGGAACGCCGCTCCGTCCCCACCCTTCGGTTTGACCACCACCCAGCGCTTGCCCTCCGGCCGCACTTCGTCCTGCAGGCAGTCGAAGCCAAGCGCTCCGCAATAAAAGGCCTTTGCACGATCGTAGTCGTCGACGAGGAGAGTGACCAGGAAGAGGGATTGGGACATTTGCAAGCCTCCAGTTGCCGGGGTTTGTTGATCTGTCGCGGTGTCGTGGGGCAGGTGCAAGCGCCGTGCGAAAGGATTGGCATCTTTTTATTGCCCCAATCTCCAGCGTTTAAAGGCCGCTATTTCGCATTATGCATTCCGTTCTTAAGTTTCACAGCCCTTCTAATACAAGCTTGGTGCAAGGCCTTGTTTTTCATCGAAAGGTAGAGAGTAATTTATACTCAATTTGAGTTATAACTTTTATATAGAGTCCAGCAATATGAGGATGATTCACTTTTCGCGTAAGTATAAAATTTCACAAATTGGCCATTTTTTGAATGAACGTTCTCGGCGCCAATCCGAGCCCGGCGAAAGACCAGCCGCGCTCTACCTGGAGGGGACGTCATGCATACGATTTTATCACTCGTTCTTGCTGGCTTGTTCGCTTTGTCCTGTTACGCCGAGGCAGGCGCGCAGAATGCTAAAAAACCCCCAGTAAGACTTCTTAAACACACCACGTCACAGCCCTATACCGTTCAGACCGTCAGCGTCAAAGTCGGCTGCTTCCCGCCGAAACTGAGAGCCATTCTCGCGCATATCGCCGCCAAGACCGGCCGAACACCGATGGTCACGTCCGGTCTTCGGCATTCCGGACGTGCGCATTCTCAGCATCGCCATTGCAACGCCGCCGACATTCGCGTGCCGGGCTTATCGGAACGGACGATCGTCGCGGCAGCGCAGACGGCGCCGGGTATCGGCGGGATCGGGCGCCACCGCCACGGCCTCGGCCACGGCGGAATCGGGCCGGAGCGGGGCCGGGCCCCCTTGTGAGAACCAGGCTGCGGTGGGCCCCGCGGCGTTGGGGGCGAGCGTCCGGTGTGAGGTTGGCCGGGGCAGGGCGAGGTCGGCGCCGCCGATCAAAAAGGCGGTCGCGAAATAGACGATCATCGAAATGGCGATCAAAAGGCCGAGCGTACCGACCTTGGTCGCCAGGTGGGCACTGGAAGCGAGCCAGGGTTCCCAGCGATGCTGCAGGAAGACGATGACACCGCTCATCACGGATGCCGAAACAACGAGCAGAGCTGCCCGACGAGCGAGCGCCCATTCCCAGGCCAGATGGCCGCGGCGAAGCAGCGTTGCGAAAAGCAGAACCGTGCTGATCCAGCCGGCGGTTGCTTCAGCCACTGCAATGCCCGGTGCGCCAAGATAGGGAAAAAGCGTCAGAGCCGTGGCGCAGTTGACGCCGACAGCAACGGCTGAAAAGCGCATCGGCGTCTTGGTATCCTCGCGGGCGTAGAAGCCCGGCTGCAGCGCCTTGATGAGCACGAAGGCCGGCAGGCCGATGCCGTAGATCGCGAGGATCGAGCCGACAAGCGCTGTGTTCTGCTGATCGAAGGCGCCACGTTCGTAAAGCACGCGGATGATCTCGTCAGCGAGGACCCAAAGGGCGAAGGCGGCGGGGATCGTCAGGAACAGCACGAATTCGATCGAGCGGTTCTGCAGGTTCCCGGCTTCGCGCAGATTGCCGCCCTTCAGTGCACGGGCAAGCTCCGGCAACAATACGACACCGACGGCAACGCCAACGACGCCGAGCGGCAGCTGGTAGATGCGATCCGCATATTGCAGGGCGGCGATCGCACCATCGCGGGACGAGGCGATCGCCTGGCCGATCAGCTGGTTGATCTGTGTGATGCCGCCTGTGACAGCGGCGGGGACTGCGAGGATCAGCAGCCGCTTGACGTTCGGCGTCATTCGCGGGAAGCGAAAGCCAATGCTCATGCCTGCGTGGAGGACGCCGACATAGACGACGGCGAGCTGCAGGATACCAGCGGCCAGTACGCCCCAGGAGAGATACCAGGCGGTCGCGAGCGGGTCTGCGCCAGAATAGAGCGCGTAGGCGAGCGCACCAATCATCACGACATTGAGGAAAATGGGCGCGACCGCTGCGGCGAAGAAGTGGTGCAGCGAATTCAGCATGCCGCTCATCATCGCCGTCAGCGACATGCACATGAGATAGGGGAACATCACTGCCGCCATGCGGATGGTGATTGAGAACTTATCCGGATCGTCGGCAAAGCCCGGCGCGATGATGAAGCGTACGAGCAGCGGCATGCAAAGTTCCATCACGATGGTGATGAGCAGCAGCACCGAAAAAAGCACTCCGAAAACCTCTTCGGAAAACCGCTTTGCTCCTTCCGTGCCGTTCGCTTCGATCTCTTTGGCGAAGAGCGGCACGAAGGCTGCGTTGAAGGCGCCTTCGGCAAACAGCCGGCGGAAGAGGTTGGGAAAGCGGAAGGCCGCGTAGAAGACGTCAGCCATGGAGCCGGTGCCGAGGGCGGCCGCCATCAACGTCTCGCGGGCAAAGCCGAAGATGCGGCTGCCGAGGGTTGCGCCGCCGACGGTGGCGAATTTCTTGACGAGGCTCATGCCGGCGGCCCGGCTTTCTTTTCGCCCGGCTGCGATGTCCGCGCGGAGGCGGCGGGCGCGATGATGCCGGACGGCATGCGCTCGCGAAGCTCATCTTCTTCGCCGGCCATCACCGCCTTCAGCCGGGCGGTGATATTGGCCCGCTTGGTGTCGCTGGAAATTTTCTGGCCGACGAGGTCTGTGACATAGAAGGTGTCTATGACCTTTTCGCCAAAGGTGGTGATGCGGGCTGACTGGATGTCGAGCGAAAGATCAGAAAGCATCGCGGTGATTTCCGAAAGCAGGCCGGTGCGGTCAAGGCATTCGACTTCGATGACGGTGAACTTGTTCGATAGGTTGTTGGTGATGTTGACCGAAGGCGGAATGACGAAGGCCTTGCTCCTCTTGCGGTTCTTCGTGCGCGTGGCGATGACTTCCGGCAGCCGCTTGTGGCCCGACAGTACGTCTTCGATCATGCGCCCGATCGTGCCGGCGCGGCGAAGCTCGTCCGCATCATCCTGGAATTCGCGGCTGACATGGATCGTATCCAGCGCGCGCCCGTCCGACGTCGTGAAAATCTGCGCATCGACAATGTTGGCTCCTGCTGCAGCACATGCACCGGCAATAACGGCGAGCAGGCGCGGGTGGTCTGGCGAGAGCACGGTGATTTCGGTGATCGCGTGGAAACTGTCCGTTCGCACGGTTGTCGCGAGCGCCTGGCCGTTCTTGTCCGCCTGGCGGATGAAATCGGCGTGACGGACTTGGTCTTCCAGCGGCACGGAAAGCAGGTAAGGCTGGTAGTGCAGCTTGCTGTAGGTCTTGCGATCCTTCTGGCTCCAATCGGAAAGCGCGTTGAACAGCGCTTCGGCCGCGGAATTGGCGCGCTCCTTGCGCGAGACCTCCGAAAAGCCGCCGGCAAGCAGCAGTTCGGTCTCGTAATAGAGCGTCCTCAGCAGCTGGCCCTTCCAGCCGTTCCAGACGCCGGGGCCGACGGCGCGGATGTCGCAGATCGTCAGGACCAGCAGCATCTTCAGGCGATCGAGCGATTGAACGCGATCGGCGAAGTCGGTAATCGTCTTGCGGTCGGTGAGATCGCGGGTCTGGGCAACCATCGACATCGTCAGATGCTCCTCTATCAGCCAGACGACGAGTTCCGTCTGCTTCTGCGACAGGCCGAAGCGGGAGCAGAGTTTGCGGGCGACGCGGGCGCCGGCGATCGAATGGTCTTCCTGGCGGCCCTTGGCGATGTCGTGGAGAAGGACTGCGACATAAAGCGCCTCCCGGTCTTCGATCCCCGGCATCAGCTTGTTGGCGAGTGGATGCAGGTCGTCGGCCTTGCCCTTGTCGATTTCCGAGAGCACGTCGACGGTACGGATCAGATGCTCATCCACTGTATAGTGGTGGTACATGTTGAACTGCATCATCGCGACGATCTTGCCGAATTCCGGAATGAAGCGGCCAAGTACGCCTGCTTCGTTCATGCGGCGCAAAATGAGCGCCGGGTCGCCGTTGGAGGTGAGGATCGACATGAAGAGGCGGTTCGCCTCGTCGTTTTCGCGCAGGTTGTTGTCGATGAGGTTGAGCGATCGGGTGACCCGCTTCAGAGCATCGGGATGGAACTCGAGGCCATTGATATCGGCAACGTGGAAGAGGCGAATGATGCTGACGGGATCGTGCTTGAACACGTCCGGGCTGGCGAGCGCGATGCGACCGCGATCCTCCATGAATTCGGTGCTGCCGGCGATCTTGCGGCTGCGATGGGCAAAACGGCTGATCACCCCGGTGAGCCCGGGCGTCGATTTTGCCTGCTGGTCTTCGAGAGCCGCGCAGAGGATGCGCGTCAGGTCGCCGACGTCCTTTGCCACCAGGAAGTAGTGCTTCATGAAGCGCTCGACGGCCGAAAGGCCGGGGCGCGAGTGATATCCGAGCGCTTCGGCAATCTCCCGCTGGATGTCGAAAGAAAGCCGTTCCTCCGCCTTGCCGGTCAGAAAGTGCATGTGGCAGCGCACCGCCCAGAGGAAATCGTCGGCCTTCTCGAACACGCGGTACTCATGCTTGGAGAGAACGCCGAGAGCTACGAGTTCGGCCGTGTCGCGGACGTGATAGTAGTATTTCGAGATCCAGAAGAGCGTGTGGAGATCGCGCAGCCCGCCCTTGCCCTCCTTGACGTTGGGTTCGACGAGGTAGCGTGTGTCGCCTGCCTTGCGGTGGCGTTCATCGCGTTCGGCAAGTTTGGCGGCGATAAATTCCGGTCCTGTGCCGGTCACGATCTCCTTGTCGAAGCGGGTCTCAAGCTCCGTTGCAAGCGATTTCAGGCCGCAGATGTAGCGCATCTCGAGGATCGCCGTGCGGATCGTCATGTCGGACCTGGAGAGCGCCATGCACTCCTCGATCGTCCTTGTCGCGTGGCCGACCTTGAAGCCCATATCCCAAAGGACATAGAGCATGAACTCGACAGCCTTGTGCGTCTCCTCTGCTGGTCTTGGCTGAAAGAGGAAGAGCAGGTCGATGTCGGAGCCCGGCGCCAGCGTATCGCGGCCGTAGCCGCCGACCGCCGTCACGGCGAACTTGTCCTTCTGCTGCGGGAACATATGTGCGCTGACGAACTCGTAGAGTACCGTGATGATCTGGTCCTGCAGCCAGGAGATGCGCCGGGCGCAGCCAAGTCCGCTGCCATCGGCAGATAGAAGCTCGCAGGCCTTTTGGCGCCCGTCGCTGCTTGCCTTTTTGAGCATGGCAAGCAGGTCGGAGCGCATGACGTCCGGCCGGGTCTTGTTGGCTTCGGCAACGGCGTCGCAGAGTCTTTGCAACAGGGCCGTGTCGAGAATTTCTGAGAAATCGATCTCACTCATCGTCGCCATGCGCGGAGCGGCTTCCTGTTCGCGCGGTGCGACCGCGTCTCGTTTCGTCTGCATGCGCTATAGCCTCTTTACCCCGCGTTTGACACGGGCCTTCATACTGCAAGAACCCTTAATTTTGGCGAAAAGGTGGTTGCCTTCCACTTGCGGAGGCGAAGACGAACAGCTTTAAGCCGCGCCTTGCATATTCACCGAATAAAGGACTTTGCGCGCCTCGCTGGTAATCTCCTCCAGCGTCGGCCTGTCGCATTCGCGGTAGCCCGCTTTGGCAATGGCCGCCGCAAGGTCGCAGATGATGGCGCAGGATTGAGTGATTTCGAGCAGGCCGACTGGCGAGTTCCAGCTGCGCGGATTACCGTGCTCGTCGGCGTTACGCAGCGCTTCGAGCACGGTGAACATATCGGCGAGGCGCTGTGTTTCACGGACAAGGCTGCGCATGAACATTTAGGCTTCCTACTTCAACTGCTTCTTGAGACCGTAAAGCGCCTCGAGCGCCTCGCGCGGCGTCATGTCGTCGAGGCTCATTCCCTTCAACGCTTCCTCGATCTTGGACGGTCCTCGATTGGCATCCTCGCGCCGAACCGCGACTTGAAACAGCGGCAGATCGTCGATCAGTTGGCTTGCCGGGTTCTTGCGGTCGGCATCTTCCAGGCGCGTCAGCACGTCGCGGGCGCGTGCGACGACAGACGCTGGCAGGCCGGCGAGCCTGGCCACCTGGATGCCATACGAACGGTCCGCCGCACCCGGTCTCCTGTCGTGCAGGAAGATGACGTCGCCGTCCCATTCCTTGACGCGCATGGTGGCGTTGGATAGTCGCGCAAGCTTTTCCGACAGCACCGTCAGTTCGTGGAAATGCGTGGCGAAGAGACCGCGGCATCGGTTTGCCTCATGCAGATGTTCCACGGCCGCCCAGGCAATCGAAAGGCCGTCGAAGGTCGCAGTGCCGCGGCCGATCTCATCGAGGATGACGAGAGAGCGGTCGGTCGCCTGGTTGAGGATCGCGGCTGTCTCGACCATCTCGACCATGAAGGTCGAGCGCCCTCGTGCCAGGTCGTCCGAGGCGCCGACGCGGGAGAAGAGGCGGTCGACGATGCCGATGTGAGCGGAGGTCGCGGGCACGAAGGAGCCCATCTGCGCCAGGATAGCGATCAACGCGTTCTGGCGCAGGAATGTCGACTTACCGCCCATATTCGGACCGGTCAGCAGCCAGATCGCCCCATCTTTGCCGTCCGCCACAGGCGAGAGATCGCAATTATTGGCAACAAACGGACCCGAGGACTGACGCCGCAGCGCCTGTTCGACAACGGGATGGCGCCCGCCTTCGATTGTGAACATTTTCGAGGCATCGACGAGCGGGCGGCAATAGGCCTGTTCCTCCGCCAAAAGCGCAAGGGCGGCAGCAACGTCGATGATGGCAAGCGCTCGGGCGCCGGCCTTGATCGCCTCGGCTTCAGCGACGACGGCGGCCGTCATCCGGTCGAAGGCTTCGAGCTCGATCTGCAACGCGCGGTCCGCCGCGTTTGCGATCCGGCTTTCCAGGTCGGCAAGCTCGGTCGTCGTAAAGCGCATGGCATTCGCCATCGTCTGGCGATGGATGAAGCGGGCTTTGGCCTCCGGCGCATCCGTCATCGGCCCGGCATTGCCGGCCGTCACTTCGATGAAATAGCCGAGGATATTGTTGTGCTTGATCTTCAAAGACCTGATGCCGGTCTCGTCGGCATACTGGAGCTGCAATCCGGCGATCACCCGGCGCGACTGATCGCGAAGCGCCCGCACTTCATCGAGATCGGCATTGGCGCCGTCCCGCAGGAAGCCCCCGTCGCGCTTCAACAGCGGCAGTTCGTCGGCGAGCATCTCCGCAAGCAGAGATTGGAGAGCTGTAGGCAAGGCCTGCAACCCGGAAAGGGCCGCATCGAGTTCTTGCGGCAAAAGCGCATTGCCGAGCAGCTTTGCAAGATCGGAAGCAGCGCCAAGTCCTTGCCGGATCGCCCAGAGATCGCGCGGGCCGCCGCGGTCGAGCGCAAGGCGGGAGAGTGCGCGTGGCATGTCCGGCACGTGCTTCAGCGCGTCGCGCAGGTCGCCGCAAAGCCTGGGCTCCTCGATCAGGAAACCGATCGAATCCAGCCGCTCGTTGATGCGGGCGGGATCGGTCAGCGGGGACATCAGCCGTTCTGCGAGAAGGCGGGCTCCTCCACCGGTGACCGTCCGGTCGATTGCTTTCAGCAGTGAGCCGTTGCGGTCGCCGGACAGCGTGCGGGCGAGCTCCAGATTGGCGCGGGTCGCGGGATCTATGAAGAGCGTCGAGGCGCCGCTCTCGCGCTCCGGTTTGCCAAGCGCCGGGCGTTCGGCGATCTGTGTCTTCTCGACATAGGCAACAGCCGCCGCCGCTGCCGCAAGCTCGGCGCGGGAGAAAGTGCCGAATCCGTCGAGCGTCGAAACGCCGAAATAGCGCGCGATGCGGTTTTCTGCTGTCGCACTGTCGAAAAGCACGGAGGGCTGTGGCACGGCCGTGCGGCCAAGCACGTCGAAGACCGGCTTCAGCTCGGGATCGTGAAACATCGTATCCGGCAGGATCAGTTCGCGGGGATCGATGCGCAAGATGTCGGCAAGCAGCCGTGATGTCTCAGTTTCGGCCAGCCGGAAGACGCCGGTAGAGATGTCGATCCAGGCCAGCGCCATCAGCGGTTCGGACGCGCCTCTCACCCGGGTAAGCGCCATTAGATAGTTCGATTCAGAGGGTGATAGCAGCTTTTCTTCGGTGATGGTTCCCGGCGTGACAAGGCGGATGACGTCGCGTTTGACGACGGATTTCGAGCCCCGCTTCCTCGCCTCCGCCGGGTCTTCCACCTGTTCGCAGACGGCGACCCGGAAGCCCAGTCCAATCAGCTTCTGCAGGTAATCGTCTGCCGCATGCACGGGAACGCCGCACATCGGGATATCTTGCCCCATGTGCTGACCGCGCTTCGTGAGCGTAATGCCGAGCGCACGCGAGGCTTCCAGGGCGTCTTCGAAGAACAATTCGTAGAAATCGCCCATTCGATAGAAGAGCAGCGAGTCGGGATTGTTCGCCTTGATCTCGATGAATTGCTCCATCATCGGCGTGGCCGAGGCACGGCTTTCCTCCGTGGATAGCTCGGCAGCCGAAAAGGCTTCGTTCCTGGCGTCTATTCGTTGGTTCACGGAGTAGCAATTTTCCAAAAAAACAGGTGCCAACCCTAGCCGCCCGCCGCTATAGATGACAACCGCCATTGAGGAAGAGCAAGGCGTCACCCACAGGACGTTGGAGGAAGAATGCCCGATATCGAAAAGAAGCCGCAGCCGGTGACGTCCGTTACCGACAATGAAGCGCTCGAGTTTCATGCCATGGGGCGGCCCGGGAAGCTGGAAATCAACCCGACGAAACCGATGGCGACGCAGCGTGATCTGTCGCTGGCCTATTCGCCGGGCGTCGCGGTGCCGGTAAAGGCCATCGCCGCCGATCCGGGCACTGCCTACGACTACACAACGCGCGGCAATATGGTGGCTGTCATCTCCAACGGCACAGCAATTTTGGGCCTCGGCAACCTCGGCGCCTTGGCATCCAAGCCGGTGATGGAAGGCAAATCCGTCCTCTTCAAGCGCTTTGCCGATGTCGATTCCATCGACCTTGAGGTCGACACGGAAAACGTCGACGAGTTCATCAACTGTGTGCGTTTCCTTGGCCCGTCTTTCGGCGGCATCAATCTGGAGGACATCAAAGCGCCAGACTGCTTCATCATCGAGCAGCGTCTGCGCGAGCTGATGGATATTCCGGTCTTTCACGACGACCAGCACGGCACGGCGATCATTGCAACGGCCGGCCTCATCAATGCCTTGGAGCTGACGGGACGTGACCTGAAGACGACGAAACTCGTCTGCAACGGCGCAGGAGCTGCCGCCATCGCCTGTGTCGAGCTCATCAAGTCGATGGGTTTTACGCCTGAAAACATCACCCTTGTCGACACCAAGGGCGTAATCTATCAGGGCCGCACCGAGGCCATGAACCAGTGGAAAGCGGCACCCGCGGTCAAGACAAAGGCCAGAACG
>NZ_JABEPH010000077.1:0-18967 GCF_013004495.1 Rhizobium sp. SEMIA 4085 | reverse complement strand
CGGGGCGAGGGGTGGCGGGGGGGAGGGGGCAAGCGGGGGGTGGCGGGGGGCCAAGGGTGCGGGAGGCGGGACTCGCCGCCGAGGTTAGCAAGGCGGCGGTGGGGGGGCCGGTTCCCGACCGTCTCTTCCAGCAGGTGGCGAACACGTTGGTGGCCAACGGTTTGATTTGAACGTCGCAATGTCGATGGAGACCTCATATGTCGGAACTGCGAGCACTGACTAGGCGCGCCATGGGGGGGCTGCTTTGCACTGTTCTTTTATCAACGGCGATCAACCACGCGGCAGCAGACCAGGCCTCGCCGCCATTGTTGGACAAGAAAAACGACAAGGTCTGGATCGACAGCGGCTATATCGGCTTTCTGATGTCGCCGCCTGCTTACCCATCACGGCGAGCCCAGGGGGAGGGGTCTTATCCGCATGCCGGGACGTTCGTGCGGCGGCACATAGTGGACTATCAGACCCGGGAAGCGCCGGGTACGATCATCATCGAAACCCGCAAATACGCCCTTTACTACATAGAAGCCGGTGGAAAGGCGCTGCGTTACAGTGTCGGCGTTGGACGTGAAGGCTACGGCTGGCGTGGAACCGAGGTGGTGAGCGCCAAGCGCCCTTGGCCGGATTGGCGTCCGCCGGCGGACATGCGCAAAAGGCGGCGGGACCTTCCTGCATACATGACCGGGGGCACCGACAATCCGTTAGGCGCGCGCGCCATCTATCTAGGAAATACGCTGTACCGCATCCACGGAACGAACGAACCACAGAGCGTCGGGAGGTCCTCTTCATCGGGGTGTTTTCGCATGACGAATGACGATATAATCCATCTCTATGAGCGAGTAAAAATCGGCGTGAAAGTCATCGTGCTATAGTATCGTACGATGCGGCACCCGTGTTCCGCGCGTCGGCGCGGGCGACTCTTCGTGCCGTGGGTGCATAAAGTGCCGGGCAGTTCTGAAAGACCACTGCGGCTCCCGATATTAGGATTCAAGCAAAGGCGGTCGTTGACGAAATTACGGAGTGGCGATGCACGCCAAGTGCTTTGATCTTATCCATGACTCCTACAACTGCAGTGCCCCACGACCGATCGAAGCTATCGGGCTGATTTCCCGTGGCACCTTCCACAGACCGCCGCCGAATGCAATGGCAGAGGGTGCGATGGTCTCCCAACCGCGCGGATCGTCCTCGGCGATATGATTGTCCCCTTCCCAAGGCCGGTTTTGCACTGGCCTTGTGGCCGGCGTGGCCGATCTGGATACCTGCGACCGCGTCCGCTTTTTCAATGCCAGCAACAATTGGCGCGAAAGCCTGAGCCTGGGCGTCACTCCAAAGGCCCGTGCAACCGGGTGTGATCCGGCCCTCGGGAGACAGCTGTGGCTTCGACGTTAACTGGCCGGCGCCACCACGCGCCAGGCTTGTGAGATGGACGCTGTGCCATTCGTTGGGGACGCCATCGATCGCGGATACTGGCACATCGGCGAAACCGCGATTCGGTTTCGGAGCGTCACGCCTTTCAGCGTGAATTGGTCGAATAAATTGGGCACTGGACCTCTTCAATAACGAAAGCAAATTTCCCACACGGACTGCTCACGCCGGCTGACACATGCATTGCCCCATGGTCTATCCATTGGGTTTTTCACTGGCTGATGTTGCGCGGTGGCGGGGTGCAGGTTCGCCCGTACCCGTAGCCGTTAACTGCAATAACTGAAAGTTTACGAAATGCGATTGAGTTAGTGGATTTGGCCGTCTGACCGGAGCCGCCAGAATTTCATCTCTAAATCAGATATCTAATCTGTTGGACCGGTCGCGATAGGTTCGAGGCTTTCAAGAGCAAAACGCTCACATACAATTACTATGCCAGTGCATCCCTCAAGGCACCCGTGGCCGAACCACCGATGGAGTTCTGCGGGCCTTGCGGTCAGTATGAGTGGTTGACGTGTCTTCAATCCGAACTCCCAGTTGGGTCCTACGCTTCCCGGGCCAGGCCGTGAGTGCGATGTCGATCAGCCGCTTCAGCCGCGCATTGCAGGCGCCGTCGCAGGCCTGGGCGGACATGCCCTGGATAATCGCACCATAGAACCGCGCGAGCGTATCGGTGTCGGTTTGCGTCGGCAATTCGCCTTCCTCGACGGCACGGTCGAAGCGGGCTTTGAGGGTCTGAATCGACGCCTCGCGCAAGGCTGCGGTCATCCGCGCGACAGATGCATTTTCTTCCGCATGCTGCAGGACGGCCGTCGAGACCATGCAACCTCGCGGCTTATCCGGCTGGGTGTCGCCGTCAGCAATATCGTAGAGGTAGAGGCTCAGGGCGTCGTAAGCCGGAAGATGGGAATGCAGGATTTCCGACCGGCGGCTGTTTTCACGGGCAATGCTGAAGTCGAGCGCCTGACGGTACAATTCTTCCTTTGAGCCGAAGGTCGAATATAGCGTCGGCGGATTGATCCCCATGGCCTTCGTGAGGTCGGCGATCGAGGTTCCCTCGTAGCCGCGTTCCCAGAATAGGCGTGCCGCGATGTCGAGCCCCACGTCGCGATCGAGCACGCGCGGTCTGCCTCGTTTGCGGATTGGCTCACCCATTATATAGTGATCCCTATTAAATGATTGACAGGCCTATTTCGCCTCTTATTATACCGATCACTATTTAATTTCGCAACGGAGTGATCTATGTCCCAAAGACTCGCAGACAAGATAGCCCTCATTACTGGAAGCTCGCGTGGTATCGGCCGGGCCGCCGCCCTTGCGTTCGCGAAGGAGGGTGCCGCTCTGATTGGCGTGCACTACACCGCCAATGCGGATGCGGCTAATGCCACCGTACGCGACATTGAGACGCTCGGCGTCAAGGCCGTTGCCGTAAAAGCCGATCTCAGACACGGCAAGGACGCGGCTGACAGCCTCTGGGCGCAGTTCAGCGAAGCTGCGCGCATCGAGAGGGGCTCCTCGGCTCTAGACATTCTGGTAAACAATGCCGGCATCGCGCCCGCGTTGCCATTGAAGCAGACGAGCGAAGCCGCGTTCGACGAGGTGATGACGATCAATTACAAGGCGCCGTTCTTCCTGATCCAGGCAGTCGCCGACCACATTCACGACAATGGCCGCATCATCAATGTCTCGACCGGGTTTACGCGGATCGCGGCACCGACGCATCCGGCCTATGCAGCCTCCAAGGGAGCGCTAGAGACGTTGACACTCGCGCTGGCACCTGAATTTGCGGCTCGCGGGATTACGGTCAATGCCGTGCTGCCGGGGGTGACGGAGACGGATATGAATGCCGCGTGGCTGGCATCACCGGACGCGCGCGCAGGCGCCGAAGCGCTCTCGGTCTTCTCCCGTGTCGGCCGGGCGGAGGACGTCGCCGACGTCATCGCTTTCCTTGCATCGAACGATGCGCGCTGGACAACCGGCCAGATGATTGATGCAACAGGTGGTGCCCGGATCTGACGTAACCCGAAGCTCCACTATGTTTACAGCCGTCCAAACCAAGCGGCACAGGGCATATTCGTGACGAGATGCCGGTTGAGATCAGCTTGCCCGTCAGTCCACCAGGCAGGACCGCGCTCGCCGAGCGCGATCTTGGCTTCATCCGCCCAGCGGCTCGCTTCCGCCAGGTTTGCGGGGTCATTCATCGTATCCCGGATGGCTCGCCACGCCGACATCGACTCATCGACCAGACGCTGCCTGGCCATCCCTCGCACGCGCAATAGCGCCGAGTGGAACCGCCAAGGAAATGCAAATGGCCCAAATTCCCGCAGGCGACCCGGGTGTCGCGAGGCGCGTTCTTTATGTCGGGCGGCGCATCGCATCCCAATGGGAAGGTGGCGTATCTCGTCATGAACAAGACAGCCAAGAACGCGAGGAACGGGCCAAAGGCGTCGGGCCGTGGGCAATCTGGTCGTTAATGCCATTCGCTATGGTCGGGAAAGCTACAACGGTCCGGCTGCGGTCAGCAGTGCTGGCGATAAAATGATCATCGAGGCCGGCAACGAGGGGGCGGGGCTTTCACAGAGTTGGGCCGGTTGTTCGACCGCTTTTACCAGGCGGACGCGGCCCGCAGCGGCAGCTCTTCCTCGCACGGATTGGGATTGGCGATCGTCGATGCCATCATGCGCCTGCATGCGGGCGTGGCGGCTGTTTCATGCCCGGAGGAGGGGATCCGCTTTCGCCTCTCATTCCCGGCATGAGTTGTCAATCGCAACTGGGAAGCCGCCGGTCAGGTACATGGTCCGGCGTCGATCAGGATGAAACCAGCCTGAATCGCGCGGCGATGTTCGTGTTTTGGGCTTGTCGGATCGCATAATATCTTCTGTGGAACCGTGCCGTCAGAGGGCCGAATGCGAAGTCAATTCGGAAAGAATGCGACAGAATTCGAGGCGCTGCTCTAGAATTTGTCATGCAGGTGCATTACATTCACCACTGGCGAAGGAGGCTCGAACATGGCATCAAATGCACTTGTCCAGACTCGGATTGGTGCCGACGTCAAGGAGCGCGCCACGGCCGTTCTGGAAAATATGGGTCTAACGGTCTCGGATGCTGTCCGTATCCTGTTAACCCGGACAGCGAATGAAGGCGCCCTGCCGCTGGAACTGGTTAGCCACAGCGAGGCCCACGACGCCTGGTTCCGTGCGAAGGTCTTGCAGGCGCTCGAGGACACGCGACCCGACGTCGACGATGCCGACGCCGATGCGCGCTTTCGCGAACGCCATGCGGCGGCTTTGCGCAGGGCCGTGGCGGGTGATCGATGAGGCTCGTCTGGGCGCAATACGCGCTTGACGACGCGACACAATCTTCAGCTACATTGAGAAGGAGAGCCCCAGGGCGGCGGTCCACGTGGACGAGGAAATCGTCCGCGCTGCCCGTCGACTTGTTGACTTTCCCGAAAGCGGCCGTCCTGGCCGGATTGCTGGAACTCGCGAACTTGTTATCCCGCGCACGCCCTACATCGCAGCCTACGTGGTTTTAGCGGATAAGATTCGTATTTTGCGTGTTTTACACGGCGCCCAGATGTGGCCCATCGAGCTCGGCCACGAGTAGACGTGCTACATCGCTTCAGGTTCGATTCCGTTCAAGGCGAGGAATGGCCAGTCGACTCCCGACGGCGACGGTCGGATCGGCCATCCACGATCGTCTCAAGAGGATCGAAAGCGAAGTTCGGTGCGCCCACTACTACTACTACTTACCTCGCCGCGTCGATCCAGCTAATATTGGCCGATTGGTAGGGCTTGGAAGTGCTTAACCGTTTTGTCAAGCTGCACCCACGTATGTTTAGATTGTTCGAATACTGATATGGCAGGTGGCGCGAAGACCGGGTCGGCAAATGACCCTACCGCAACCCCGATCCAGGGCGGCGAAACATCGGCCTTCCAATAGACGGTCGAGCCGCAAGTTGGGCAAAAGTGCATTCGGACCTTGCCACCGCTCTCGCCGGTACGAATAAACTCTGTAGACGTTCCAGATACTTCGACACAGTCAATCGAGTAGAACGCATTAGCACTGAACGGCGCACCAGTTCGTCGCTGGCAAGCCAAACAGTGACACAGCGCAGTCAATTGTGGCGAACCGCTAAGCATCAGTCTAAGAGCGCCGCAGGCGCATTGGGCATTGGGCATGAAAACTCCTCCCGCTTGCACGGTGAAATTGCGTTGGATTGAGGGCTGAGGCGCGGGTCCGAACCGCAAATCATTGCGGTGGGCGATGAGAAGGACCTGAGACCTGATACAATTTCAGGATCACAGAAGCCTCGAGTGTAGATCGCGCAAATGCCGAAGTCCAGGGGAAAACCCATCCGACCGGTCAGGGTTCGAGAGTAGCCACTGATCGGAAACCGTCGCGCGACTGCTGTTGGACAACAGTGAGCTTCATTCCCTGGCGGCGGCTCGCTTGTGCGAGGTTCTCAGCCTACTTGCTCGACTGCCAATGTTCCTGCCGGCAGAGGCTTGATCAGCGACTTCGCAGAAATGGCGGGATCCAGCCATTCCACCCAGGCGTTGCGCTCGAGGATGACGATCTGCCGGTCGTGGTAAGGGGCGATGTCCGAACCCGGCTCCATCGTCAGCATGGTGAAGGCTTGCCCCACCTCAGGCGTCTCACGCCAGATGCCGGCAATGCAGAAGATCGACTCATCCTTCTTGGTGAAGAGCCATTTGTCCTTGCGCGTCTTCTTCGGATCCTTGGGCTCGGTGAACTCGTAAAAGCCATCGGCGATGATCAGGCAACGGTTGGAATTGAACTCCCGGCCCTCCGAGCGGAAATTATAGACCGGCCGCTTGTTCGGACCCGGCCAGCTCCAGCGCCGCTGCACGAGCTCCGCCTCATCGCGCGCGCCGTTAATGGCTCTCACGATGGGGCCGACGTCGGTAATCTTGATGTCCTCGCGCGCTTCAAGGTTGGGCGCGCCCTCACCGAAACGGATCTTGATCTTGAGGTCGGCGAAGTCCTCGAAGATCGAGGCGACATCCACCATCAGCCGATAATCGTTGCACATGCATCCTCCGTTTAGGTTCTCGTTGTCTTGAAATGTTGTTCCTGCTATGTTCTATTTATGATGAGCCCGAAGGTTTTCCAGTCTGACGCCCCGCTCGACGAGCGCCGCGTCATCATAAGGCGCCATGACGGCGAGACGGAGATGGTGGAACTTCCATGGGGACTGCGCCCCCGCGATGGCGGTCCGCGTGCTGTGAGCGTTGTTCGAGCGGAGGGAAGGATCTTTTCAACCCACCGCTGCCTGGTGCGGGCCTCGGAGTTTCGCCACAAGAGTTTCGGTTTCTCGCTCGCCAACGGTGATTGGTTTTATTTCGCGGGGATCTGGCGCCCCGCGACGGCGGATTGGCCGGAGGCCTATGCCTTACTGACGATTGAGGCGAATGCCGATATCGCGCCGTTCCACGACCGACAAATGGCGGTTCTCACCCGCGAGCGACGCATCGCGTGGCTCGACGGACTGGTGCTCGAGGACGAAATCCTGCGCCCGCTGCCGGCATCGACATTCCGAGTTAGACGCTATTCATCCTCTCCCGTTCAGGCAATGCTGGCCGTCTAAAAGGCCAGCCGCAGCTGCGGTTCCACTGTGGGCGCTCGACGCTCCAGGGAAGACGGCGACACGCCCAGCAGACGGATCCCTTTTCCCGGCTCTGGAGCAACAAGCGCGGCGGCTGAATTGTGCCGGCCCGCATCTCAATGGCGAGGTGCGTAACCCATGCCGCTATCGACCTTTGCGGGGCGTCCATCGAGGAAAAGCGCGCCGATGCGCGGTGCCGAACGGGCGATGACCTTGCCGCGCCGGATGACCGCGAGCCGGTTCGGCTTAAGCCGCAGTGCTTCCAGCGTATCCTGCGCCTGGAGGATGACGAGGTCCGCGTTGCAGCCGATTTCCACGCCATAGCCTTCGAGGTCCATCGTCTTTGCCGAGTTGACGGTCAGCGCATGGAAGATCTTCTTCTTGTCCTCGACGCCCGCCATCTGCGCGACGTGGATCGCCATGTGGCCGACCTCCAGCATGTCGCCCGATCCCATCGAGTACCAGGGATCCATGACGCAATCATGCCCGAAGGAGACATTGAGGCCGGCATCCATCAATTCGCGCACGCGGGTCATGCCGCGGCGCTTCGGATAGGTGTCGTGCCGGCCTTGCAGCATGATGTTAATCAAGGGGTTGGGGATCACGTTGATCCGCGCCTCCGCCATCAGCGGGATCAGCTTGGAGACGTAGTAGTTGTCCATCGAGTGCATCGAGGTCAGGTGCGAGCCGGCGACGCGTCCCTGCAGGCCAAAGCGGATGGTTTGCGCGGCCAGCGTCTCGATATGGCGCGAGAGCGGATCGTCGGTTTCGTCGCAATGCATGTCGACCGGCAGGCCGCGATCGGCGGCGATGCGGCAGAGCGCCTCGACCGAAGCCGTGCCTTCGCCCATCGTCCGTTCGAAGTGGGGAATGCCGCCGACGACATCAACTCCCATATCGAGGGCGCGGTTGAGCGCGTCGATCGCGCCCGGCGAGCGGTAATAACCGTCCTGGGGGAAGGCGACCAGCTGCAGATCGATATAGGGCGCGACCTTTTCGCGAACCTCGATCATCGCCTCCACGGTCACCAGTCTGGGATCGCTGGTATCGACATGACTGCGGATGAAGAGGAGCCCCTGCGTCACCGCCAGATCGCAATAGCGCAGCGCACGATCGACCAGTTCCTCCTTCGTGACGATCGGGCGCAGCTCTCCCCAGAGCGCGATGCCCTCGAGCAGGGTGCCGGATACGTTCATGCGCGGCAGTCCGAGCGACAGGGTGGCGTCCATGTGGAAATGCGGATCGACGAAAGGAGGACTGACCAGCCGGCCGGTTGCGTCGATTTCTTCCCCCGCTTGCGCTTGGAGACCGCGCTCGACAGCGATGATCCTGCCGCCCTGGATGCCGATGTCGATGCTGGTTCGGCCATCGGTGAGATTTGCATTTCTGACGATCAGATCGAACATCGGAGCCTCATTGGATGCGAGTGGTTTCAACGTTCGCCGCGACGATAGGGTTGCATCAGCGCCTGCGGGACGCGGGCACGGCGGGCCATGACGGCAAGCGCGGCGATGGAAAGAATATAGGGGGTCATCAGAAAAAGCTGATAGGGCACGAGCCCGCTCAGCGCGGTTTGCAGCCGAAGCTGGAAGGCATCGAAAAAGGCGAAGAGCAGGGCACCGAACAGCGCGCGGCCCGGCCGCCAGGAGGCGAAGACAACGAGCGCGATGCAGATCCAGCCGCGCCCCTGCACCATGGTGGGGAAGAAGCTGTTGAACGCCGACAATGTCAGGAAGGCGCCGCCCATTCCCATCAGCGCGCTTCCAGCAACCACTGCGCCGTAGCGCACCTTCATCGGATTGACACCCTGTGCTTCCGCCGCGTGCGGATTTTCGCCGGCCATGCGGATCGCAAGCCCAACGGGTGTGCGGAAGATGATGTAGGCCATCAGCAGGGCAATGGCAATCGCCAGATAGGTTGGCGCCGTCTGCGTGAACAGAGCCGGCCCGACGAAGGGCAGCGTCGAGAGGCCAGGAATGGCGATCGGCTGGAACGGCACGATGGTGGGTGGGGTGCTGGCAAGCGGCACGATCAGCCGGAAGACATAGTAGCTGAAGCTGGAGGCAAACAGCGTGACGCCAAGGCCGGAGACATGCTGGGAGAGGCCCAGCGATACGGTCAGGCCCGCATGCAGCAGGCCAAAGACCCCGCCGACCATCGCAGCAATCAGCAGGCCGGTCCAGAGATCGGCGCCGTGATAGACGGAAAGCCAGCCGATCATCGCGCCGATGGTCATGATGCCTTCGATGCCGAGATTGAGCACGCCAGCCCGTTCACAGACGAGTGCGCCGAGCGTGCCAAAAATCAGCGGCGTGGCGATCCGCAGGATTGCCGCCCAGAGCCCGGCGGAAGCGAGGATGTCGAACAGTTGCATCATCGCCGGATCCTGTATTGGGTGAAGAACAATGCGATCAGCATCGTCAGCAGCGACAGCGCCACCGTGACATCGGCGATATAGGTCGGGATGCCGAGACCACGGCTCATGCCATCCGCGCCCACGAACATCATAGCCGTGAAAATGGCGGCGAAGACGACGCCGAGTGGATTGAGGTTGGCAAGCATCGCGACAACGATGCCGGAATAGCCGAAACCGGGCGACAGGTCGGTCGTCACATAACCCTTGACGCCCATGACCTCGATCGCTCCGGCGAGGCCCGCCAGCCCACCTGACAGGCAGGCGACCTTCACCAGCGTTCTGCCAAGCTGAACGCCGGCGAAAACAGCGCCGGCCGGATTGAGCCCGGCGGCGCGCGATTGCATGCCGAACACGGTGCGCGACTGGATGAAATGGACGATGATCGCCAGCGCAATCGCGATCGCAAGGCCGATATGCAGGCGGGAGCGGGCAACCAGCTTCGGCAGCATGGCGTGATCGCTGACCGATTGCGACTGCGGCCAGCCGAAAGCGAGCGGATCCTTGAGCACCCCGTCGATCAGCATCGAGACGAAGAGCAGGGCGACGAAGTTCATGAGCAGACTGGTCACGACCTCATCGACCGAAAAGCGCAGGCGCAGCCACAGCGGAATGAGGATCAGGACCATACCTGCGACGGCACCGACAAGCAGCAGCAAGGGAATAAGAGCCGGAGCGGGGAGAGTGCCGAAAAGCTTGGCACTCGCTGCGGCAACCGCGATGGCACCGAGATAGAACTGACCCTCGGCGCCGATGTTCCAGAGCCTCGCCCGGAAGGCGACGGCGGCGGCAAGCCCGGTTAGCATCAGCGGCGTGGCCCGCGTCAATGTCTCGGTTGCCGAAAGCCGCGAGCCGAAGGCGCCCGTTAGGATGCGCCAATAGGCCTCAAATACAGGGGCACCGGCGATCGCGATCAAAATGCCGGAGAGAGCCAGCGCTGCGACCACGGCGAGCAGCGGCGTCAGAACGAGAAGATAAAGTGGACGATGCTCGCGACGCTCAAACCGCATGATCGGCCTCTGGGGATTGCTGCCATTCACCGGCCATCATCAGTCCGAGTTCGCGTGCGTCTGCGACTTCAGCTTCGACGGGTGGCGAAAGCCTGCCGCCCACGATCGCCTGAATGCGATCGGCAAGCGCGATCACCTCGTCCAGATCCTCCGAGATCAAAAGCACAGCGGTCCCTTGCCGGCGAGCCTCCAGAAGACGCGCATGTACGGCTGCCACGGCACCTTCATCGAGGCCGCGCGCCGGCTGGGCCGCGATCAGGATGCGCGGCCGCCGGTGCAGATTGCGGCCGAGGATAAGCTTTTGCATATTGCCGCCCGAAAGCAGCCGCGCGCGGCTTGCAGGGCTGCCGCCGCGGACGTCGAATTGGTCGATGATCTCCTTGGCAAAGGCCATGCCTGCCTTGCGGCTCACAAGCCCACGTTGCGAAAACGCCGGCGAGGAAATGCGCTCCAGCACGGTATTTTCCCAGATCGCCATTTCGCCGATCACGCCTTCCTCATTGCGGTCTTCCGGAATGCGGCCAATGCCGGCATTGACGACATCGCCTACGCCGAGATTGCCGATAGGTTCCCCGAAAAGCAGGAGGTCGCCGGATGAGCGCGAGAGCGTGCCGGAGAGAAGATGCGCCAGCGCTGCCTGGCCATTGCCCGAGACACCGATGATGCCGAGGATTTCGCCTTCGCGCAGATGGAAGCGGACGGACTTCAGTCGCTCGACGCCGTCGATCTTCACCGTGACATCGGCGGCCTCCAGCGCGACCATGCCGGGCGTCGATGGCTCGCGTACCGGCCGCGTTACGCGGCGGCCGACCATCAGCTCGGCCAGTTCGGCCTTGCTGGTTTCGGATGCCCTGCGTTCGGCAACCATCTTGCCGCTGCGCAAGACGACGATACGGTCGGCCGCAGCCATCACCTCATCGAGCTTGTGGGAGATGAAGATCAGCGAGAGGCCTTGGCGGGCCATTTCCTTCAGTGTCGTAAATAACTTTTCGGCCTCGATATTGGTCAGTACCGCCGTTGGCTCGTCAAGGATCAGGATGCGGGCGTCGCTATAGAGCGCCTTGAGGATCTCGACGCGCTGCTGCTCGCCGACCGACAGGTCGCCAAGACGCGCGCCCGGATCGACCTTGAGACCAAAGCGCTCAGAAATGGCTAGAAGCTTTTTGCGCGCGGCGGATGTGCCCGAACGCCAGGACCAGAGATTTTCCGTACCGGTCATGACGTTTTCGAGAACGGTCAGATTGGGCGCCAGCGAGAAATGCTGGTGGACCATGCCCACGCCGGCGCGGATCGCGGCGCGCGGCTTGCCCTGCGGGAGTTCGGTCCCGTCGATCAGAATCCGGCCGGCATCCGGCATATAATGACCGAAGAGGATGCTCATCAGCGTGGTCTTGCCCGCGCCGTTTTCGCCAAGCAGGGCTACGATTTCGCCCTTGGCAAGCGTCAGCGAGATGGCGTCATTGGCCAGATTTGTGCCGAAGCGCTTGCTGACGCCTTCGATTTCGAGAACCGGAATTGTCATGCTGCAAGCCCTGCCACCGGAAAGCGATGCTGCCAGCGTTCCTCGGCCTCCAATCGTGCGGCGAGTGACAGCAAAAGCGGCTCGTGGCCCATCGGAGCCATGATCTGGACCGGTAGGGGCAAGCCGTCCGCATCGGTTCCAAAGGGCAGGGTCAAGGCCGGAAATCCTGAAATATTGGCGAGAGATGCAAGTGGAGCAAAGGCAGCCATCCGCTCAAGCTGCAGCTCGGTATCACCATGATCGAACGGAAATGACCCGATCGCAAGGGGCGCCTTCGCAAGCATCGGCATCAACAGGCAATCGACCCTGTCGAAGATAGTCCAAAGCGCGCGGCTGGTGTGCACGGCGCCATTCAGCGAAGCCCAGAGTGTCGGTCCCGTGAGCGCGTGACCGCGTTCAATGAATGCCTGGGTCAACGGCTCGGCGCGTGAAATATCGAGTCCGAGCGTATCGATGAAGGTTGCGAGATTGACTGCGATGATGTCGCCGAGCGCGCGACCGCTGGCATCGACGCTTTGCTCGAATTCGGCCCAGCCGAGCGGGACGATGTGATGTCCATCCGCCTCCAGCGTGAGCGCAGCATCCTTGATCGCTTCGAGCCGCTTACTATCCGTCGGATATTTTGACCCGGTCTCGGCCAGCAGACCGACCCGCAACCGGCCACCTCTGTCCGCCGCGGTCTCCGGATCGGGGAACGGTCCCTTTGCCTTACCGCGCAGCGTATCGAAAATCAGCGCTGTATCCCGCACCGAGCGACAGACGGCAAGTTCGCTGGCGATGCCGCCGAGATGATTGCCGAAGGATGGGCCGGCGGGCATGGCGCCGCGGCTTGGCTTCAAGCCGACAAGACCGCAGCACGCCGCCGGCACGCGGATGGAACCGCCCGCATCCGTTGCGTGGGCAATCGCTACAATGCCGGCTGCGACCGCCGCTGCTGCGCCGCCGGAGGAACCGCCGGGCGTGCGCGCCGGATCGAGCGGGTTGCGGCAGATCGGCCCAGCCGCCGGTTCGCTCGCCAGCGAAAGGCCGAATTCCGGGCTTGTCGTCACCCCAAACAGGCAGAAACCCGCTGCGCGGAAGCGGCTGGCGAGATCCGAATCCGGCTCGCTGCCCGCTCGTTTGAAGAGACGTGACCCGGACGTTACCGGCAAGCCTTCGAAAGGACCGCCCAGATCCTTCGCCAGCGTCGGCACGCCGGCAAACGGCCGGGCAGCAAAGCGGCCCGGCTTCACGCGCCGTTCTTGATCCACGGCTTCGGCCGACGCCATGCCCAACGCTTCGTCGAGATGAGCAATGGTGCCGAAGGTTTTATGGTCCCCCGCCGAGGCAAGCGAGGCCTGCATCGCGTCGACAGAGGTCAGGCCGCCATTCCTGATCGCCTGTGCCAGGTCGGTCGCGTCACGGCGCATCGGTCGAATTACTTGGGCTCGTCCATCATCTTCGGGACTTCGAAGGTGCCAGCCTTTATTTCCGCCCGCTTGGCTTCCATCGCAGCTTCGGCGTCGGCTGGTGCCACCCCTTTGACGAAGACGATATCGCTGCCGCCTTCCTTCATCAGGCCATAAAGGGTGTAGTTCTTGCCGACCGGCTTGCCGGCTGCGACATCGGCGATTGCCGCATTGAGGATCGGGCGGAAGTACCACATGGCATTGGCGAACACGGTGTCCGGATAGCGCGGCGTGTAGTCGATCAGCGAGCCCACCGATTTGATGCCGCGTTCCTTCGCGGCGTCCGCTGTGCCGATGCGCTCGCCGAAAAGAATGTCGGCGCCGGCGTCGATCTGAGCAAGGCCGGCTTCGCGGGCCTTCGGCGGATCGAAGAAGGTGCCGATGAAAGAAACCAGATGCTTTGCATCGGGATTGACGGCCTTGACGCCTTCCGCGAAGGCATTGATCAGCATGTTGACTTCGGGGATCGGAATCGCGCCGACAGAACCGACGATATTGGATTTGGTCATCTTGCCGGCCAGCATCCCGGCAAGATAGGCCCCGTCATGGTTCCAGGTTCCGAAGACGCCGAAATTGCCGCCGGCCTCAGTGCCGCTCGACCCCAACACAAAGGCCGTGTCCGGATAGTCGGCGGCCACCTGCCGCGCTTCTTTTTCGACGGCATAGGCCTCGCCGATGATCAACTTGTTGCCCTGTTCGGCATATTCGCGCATGGCGCGCGGATAGTCGGTGCCGGAAACTCCCTCGGAGAAGACATATTCGATGACGCCTTCCTTGGCTGCATCCTGCAAGGCTTTATGCAGACAGGAATTCCAAGCGTTCTCGACCGGCGAGGCATGAATACCGGCAACCTTCATCGGGGCCGCTCTTGCCAGCGGGGCGAACCCGCTGACCCCGAGGGCAATGCCTGATGCAATCACTGCACGGCGTGAAATCAAGATGTCTCTGGTCATTGATTTGCTCCCCTTTTTTTACCAGTTGGTTCAAAAAACATAAGGAGCGCCTAAAAAAGTGTCAAGCGCCAAATTGGCTTAAAAATCAGGCTGTTCGCCCCTTGTGATTGCGACATTGACGATCTTTTCGCCATTGGCCTGCGGTTCGATCTCGTGCAGACCGAAACCCGGCATCACGGTCACCACGGCGGAAAGGGGCGCAGGACAGCGCAGCAAATCGCAGCGATCATTTCGACGCTGCAAGCGGTTTTCCAGGCTCGCTGCCCAGCGCGGATTTGTTCTTCTTTATCCGCAACAGAAGAATGCCAACGATGCCCATGGCTGCTTCGACTGGTTTCAACCAAGCGCAGTGGCCGCGCGACCGCGGCGAGCTGATGTCTGTCGAGCAGATGATCGAACTGCAATTGACCGCCACCGGCGTCAGACGCATTGTCGCCTTTACCGTCTGTATCAAGATCTCGCCGGTGCGGCGGATACGCAGGGTGAAGCCTGCCTTGAGGAGTTGACGGTCGGGCTTCAGGTGACGGCTCGAGTCTCATCCGATTTCGGCAGCCATGGGTGTCTACAAGGTTCAGAAAAAGAACATTAGAAACGTTCGAAGCCCGCAGATAATTCAGTCGTGTCACGATATTATGGATCAAACGCGATCCAGGAACTCAAGCACTCGAATGGTGAGTAGTGCGGTTGCATTCGCGTCATACGATGGGAGCGAGCTGTCGGCGAAGTAGTGCTGATCACCAGGGTACAGGAAAAGCTCCGCGTCCTCGACCTTCTCCACGATCTCGCGGGCGGCGTCTATGTCGCCCTCGCCGACGAAGATCGGGTCGTTTTCCTTGCCGTGAATCTGGACCGCGACGCCGTCTGGCCAAGGTCCGAAGGCCCACTCGCCACTGATCGGCAGGCAAGAATGGAAGAGGAGGGCTCCGCGTGCTCCGGGCCGTGTCTGTGCCAGCTTCTGCGCCGGCAGCACACCGAACGAGAACCCGGCATAGACGAGCTCGGGAGGCAGCTCGTCGGCGACGCTGACGCCGCGCTCCCGCATGTCGTCGAATCCGATCTCACTGATGTAGGCGAGACCCTCATCGATGCTCTGGAATGTGCGTCCGTCGAACAGGTCCGGAGTGTGCACGATGTGACCGGTAGCCCGCAGGTCGTCGGCGAAGGCGCACACACCCGGGGTCAGCCCCTGTGCGTGGTGGAACAACAAGATCTCGGCCATACAAAGCCTCCGAGTGGGATGGTCGGGCGCACGTTCGCGCGACCCTACAGCGTCGTCGCCTCGCTGGAAAGAGTGCTAGACGAATGCTCGCCACCGATTGCGAGACTAACGGCGGTCGTCATCGCTAAACGGCCACAGCCGCTTCCTATTGGAACACGATGAAATTGCACCACTGTTCAACGACCATTGTGACCGTGTCGATCCAGGTATCATCGAGGGGAAGTAAATCGTGAAGAGCATCTTGTGCTCCTCCATGATGGCAAGAGCACGCATAATCTCCCAACCGGTCTCAGCCGATAATCGGGGCGCATTTATCTCAACCTCCCCAGCCGATCGTGCGCCCGCCAGTGGCGATGGGCGATTAATACCATCCCTTGGCAGAAGCAGAACATCCTGCCTCTCTACGGCTGGGCATACGGCGCGAGAGGCATCCAGAAGGTCGAAGAGCTATACGAACGAGCAGATCGCTGCATAGCGATTAACCTTTCATCCTGCGTTCAGGATCGATCTTCGAAAATAACCCATCTTCTTGGGAGTGTTGCACCATGACCAGAGATGATTTCGCCGCCAACGATGCACCATTGCAGAACGAAGATATTGTGATCTGCAAAAGAGTCTTCGATCATATTTGCGCGGCCGGGCACATAACGCGTGACGACGCCTGCGACGAACTCGCAACCCAGATCATCTATTTCTATCAGCACGGCGTCAGGAACGAAGACAGCTTGGAACAGTTACTCACGAGTATTGCCGAGAAACAGAGGTAGACGTGAATATGAAAATACGCCCGCAGTATTACGCCAGACGCGACGGGGATGGCAGCTGGTCGATTGTCCATACGCAAACGCACAAGGTCGCTGTCATTGCTGAAATTTTGCCGCTCACACGCCTTGATGAATCCACCGCCATGGAGATTATCGATGCCCTGAGTGAGAGGCATTCGGCGTCCGAAGCACCTGGTACCACTCCCGAAAGGGACGCGGGGATCGGACTTAGCCGTTTCAGCTAGTTTGCTCACTTTGATTCGACTGGTGAGTGGCAGGAACAGAGCTAGCTCCCTGTCCTGTCGCGCGGTGCGAAAGGGCTCGCGTTGATGCGATGAGCGCGAGGCCCCGCATCATACTGATCAGGGCAGCTGCATCCATCAGATTTCGAGATTCCGCTTAGGATTTGAGGGTCGGGGTTATTTCCCACGTTATGCCGGCCAAGGAGGATCTCCCCCTGCGCCGCGTTACCAGCTGCTCGCCGGCGCACCGATGATGATAGGATACACCAGCCCCTGAATGTCGTAGATTGTCGTAGATTTTCGCAAGAGCGGATTTCTCTTCTGGTCGATCGCACGGAACCTTCCCTTCCACTGGGCGTTTATTATGGGATCACGCCTTTCGGGCTTCCACAGCTACTGAAACTGCGTGATCCCCAAGTGCCAAGGGGTTATCCCCCGGTACTCATGGCTTGGGCTCGCCTTTGACCTCTCTTAGACGAGTCCTTGCCGCGTGAAGGCGGTATACCCCGCTTCCGTCGAATTCCATTTCATTCAGGCGAGCACCTTTAATCAGCTCTCGAGCCTCCTGCGCTTATTGTCGCCGGGAGGGCCGACAGGCGACGGTGGCCTCGGCTGCATTGAAGCTTAGTCGCTCCACGAGCAGGGACAAAAGCTTTATCTTTGACATCAGATTGCTAGCAATAAGTGAAGCGATGCTGACAATGATAATGGTGATCAACGCGCGCGATGGAAGACGGCACAAACACGGTCTGAATTATCCACAGGAACAAAAGGTGGATACAGTACGATCCGAGTTCATAGGTATAGGGTACGCCAGAGAGATTTGTGCAGTTGCTCTCGTCGATGATGCGGGCGAAGTCGCCGTCCATTACACAAATGCCGGGAAAGAAAACGCTGCCGCCCGCAATCAGATGGGAATTCAGGATCGACAGTCCGTAAGAATAGTGGAGGGGTAGGACCAATGCGGTACGATCGGTGGATGAGAGTTCGAGGTAAGCCGCGATCGAGCGTAAGTTGGCGTCGAGATTAGCAAAGGAAAGACGCACTGCTTTGGCAGTGCCCGAACTCCCTGATGTCATGAGCAGCAGGGCGAGATCAGGGTGGATCCCCTGGCTGCCATTACCAGGCCGGACCTCCTCGATCAGACGCCAGTGGCCATTGGCTGGACGGAAGATGAAATCCGGTTGGAAGGCGTTAAGAAAATCATCCCACGGCCTCTCATCACAGGGTGGCAGCATGGCGATCGCGTGTCCCGCCCTCAGTGCTGCGAGATAGGCGACGATCGCATGCACGGAGACTTCTGCAGCAATCGCCACAAGCCGCTTTTGTCCCTGTCCCAACCGATTTGCGAAGCGTCGCGTTTGCTCGTCGAGTTCCGCGTAGGAAAGGATCCGTCCGCTGCCGAAAAGAAGCGCCGTGCGATCTTCTCTGCGAGCGATTACGGAAACAATGTCGGTCAGGGGCATGATTACGTTTCGATTATGAGACTTGAAACGCAAGCGCCTATATTCCTTGAGTATTTCTAGTCAACTAATCCGGTAAGCCGCACTACGCAATTGCAGCATCGAGGCCGAAGGGCTGCCAAAATATTGCGGAAAACGGATATGAGCTGCGGAATACGGAGGCTTCACGGTTCCTAGCCACGATACGCAAGCTCCATCGACTATTGCCGCGAGCCGCATGACGGTCGTGCTCGGTACCGAATGCTCGGTATCTGTGACCGTATCCAGCCAGAGGGGTGTTGCGCACCTGGCCGTCGGTCGACTGGGTGTCGATTTGACGAAACGCAGCATCATCACCTGCCAGGCGGGGGATGGGCGAGAGATAGTTGATTGGTCACGCTGCCGCGACGCCGTCGACGGATGTAGGGGCGGTCGCAGGTGAGCCATGCCCGCTCATGAGCGCTCCCCGATGTGAAGAGTTAGGCTTCGGGTTTGTGGCAAACCACTTCAATGTTGTGCCCGTCCGGACCGATAACGAAAGCTGCATAGTAGTTAGCGTGGTAGTGCGGGCGCAGACCAGGCGCACCATTGTCTTTGCCACCTGCCTCCAGAGCTGCGCGATAGAAAGCTTCGACTTGCTGGCGATTATCGGCAGTGAATGCCAAGTGAAGATGCGCCGGCGCTTCCTCGGTTTTGAATATGCACAATGAAGCCTTACCCTTTGAGCTGAGCTCGACACCGTAGGTCGGCGGTCCTTCCGAGACAACCGCAACACCGAGCGGTTCAAGTGCCTTGAGGAAGAACACTTTGCTCGCCGCATAGTCGCTGGCTCCGAATTTAACGTGGTCGAACATCACTCCTCCTGAAGTGTGTAAGCCTGCCTGACAGACGAGCAATCGGAGCATGCTC
>NZ_JABEPH010000708.1:0-662 GCF_013004495.1 Rhizobium sp. SEMIA 4085 | reverse complement strand
TCACCGATGGCGACACCGACGAGGAGGTACTGAACTACATCGTTTCGCGCTACGGCGAATTCGTGCTGCTGAAGCCTCGGCTCAGTACCCGCACCATGCTGCTTTGGGGCGCGCCAGTGCTCCTTGTGATGGTTGGTTTTGCCGCGATCGTCTTTACACGCCGCCAGCACGCGGCTCCCCACGTGGCCTTGCTGACCAAGGCCGAACAGAAAGACCTTCAAGGCCCTCGCTGCGATTGATCAACGGTCTTCGGTCGCCTGCAAAGCTCGCTCGAAATTTGATTCGGCTTAAAGAAAGCCGCAGCCTCGGCAGAAGAATGGTGAGCGCTTGGCGGTTCGTCTTGATTTATGTCAAGACCATCAAGTTCGATAAGCGCTAGTTGATTGATTGTTCGTGGCTATGGAGCACATGCATGGATTTCGAAGGATTTTTTAGGAGCGAGCTGGACGGGCTTCACAAGGAAGGCCGCTATCGGGTTTTCGCCGATCTCGAGCGTCATCGCGGCGGCTTTCCGCGCGCCACGCGCCACACGGCGGACGGTCAGAAGGACGTTACCGTCTGGTGTTCCAACGACTATCTCGGCATGGGCCAGAACCCGAAGGTGATCGAGGCGATGAAGAACGCCATCGACCACTGTGGCGCGGGTGCGGGAGGCACCCGGA
>NZ_JABEPH010000707.1:0-681 GCF_013004495.1 Rhizobium sp. SEMIA 4085 | reverse complement strand
ACGCTAGGCGGCGCTTTGTCGACGCCCTCAAGGCGAGGAAGAAACCCGGCGGGCCGCCGGCGCAGGCCCTTAAGTTCTTCGACCAGCTCTACCGGATTGAAAGGCAGGTGCGGGACGAAGAGCCCGATGACGGCGAACCACAGGCCGACTACATGCGCCGCTGCGCCTCGGCGTTCTCAAGCTCTACCAGGCGATCGACACGGCGCAGGCGGAAGCTGTCTCAGCCCGGGCTCGAGATCGGCGACCTGGACTGGAAAAGCATCACCGCCCTCATCAAAACCCACAAGGCGTCCGGGCACACCGCCGAAGCTGCCGCCGTCGGTGAGCACGCCAATCTTCGTGGCGCCGGCTACTTTCATTAAGAAGACTCGACATCTGCGCGAACTCTGTCTTTCCGGCATGGCAAGCGCTTTCCAGGAACTGGACACGCGTCCGGAGGCAAGAGCTCTCGAGCACGGCGAATGGCTTGCCCTCCTTCTCGAACGGAGGCGACAACGCGCCGTCAGAAGCGCTTCGAGTCCAGAGCGCGAGCCGCCAGGCAGCGCACAGCCTGCTCGCCAACGGATCGGACTTCCTGAAGTTGTCCCGGTCCTCAATAGCTGTGGTGAAGGAGGTTGCGGTGATCGCTCCGACACCCGGAATCGACATGAGGATACGGCGGGGGTGGGCCTCGACGTCCGT
>NZ_JABEPH010000706.1:0-696 GCF_013004495.1 Rhizobium sp. SEMIA 4085 | reverse complement strand
CGGCTGCCGCCTTCGGGATGAGCGTCCGACAGATCGCCCCCCGTAAACCGTCAGCCGTCGTGCAATTCATCAAGGGCGCGATGTGGACCGGCGAGCGCGACCTGATCGAGAAGCATTTCTCCGACGTTTGTCAGTTTCATACAATGGGCGAGGGCTTCACCTGGGAGACGCAGGACCGCGCGCGCGATGTTGCAGCGGCGAGGGCTGCCTGGGAGAAAGCGAAGGAGATGATCCGCGACGAGCGCAATTCCATGGTGCTACTCGACGAGATCAATATCGCGCTCCGCTATGACTATCTCGACGTCAACGAGGTGGCCGCATTTCTCAAGGCCGAGAAACCCTATATGACTCACGTCGTGCTGACCGGCCGCAACGCCAAGGACGAGTTGATCGAGATCGCCGATCTGGTCACGGAAATGGAGCTGATCAAGCATCCGTTCCGCTCCGGTATCAAGGGACAGCCCGGCGTGGAGTTCTGATTGCGGATCAATTTCCCGGCAGGTAATCGAAGGCCATTGCCAGGCTCCAGAGGCGGAGGGGGTTCGTCGGGTCGGACAGAAGCTTGACCGTGAACGCGATGCAAACCGTCACGAGCAGGGGCTTGTTGAGCTTGGGCCCGGGGGGCACCGCAAGCCTTGGGCCGACCTGGGCGCCGGGGAACTGGCAGGCGCCCATCCTCAGCCCGCCCGCCCCGCG
>NZ_JABEPH010000076.1:0-19129 GCF_013004495.1 Rhizobium sp. SEMIA 4085 | reverse complement strand
GGATTGTCCGGAGATCGGAGATCGAACCGTACCGCCAATTGCGGCTATAAAGGCCGGCCATGGGAAAGACCACGATGCAAATCGCAAGATACTGCGGACCCGCAAATAACAGCGTTTCGATCAGCTCCGGACTTGCCTGAACCTGCTCCAGTCCATAGCGCGCGACGAACGCGAAGCTCAGGGCGAAGCATGCGGACACGAGGTCGGTCGCAAACAGCAAGGGTGCCTGCCGAACCTTGCGAAGGTGAGAACGGGCTGTCTTTTTTGATAGAAGAACCGCCGCGCTGACCACAGAATCGGCATAGCCAACCGCGGCCTTCCAAGCCGCCAACACCTCGTCCTGTCTAGCACCCATCTCCCGCCGGTGAGCAGAGATGACTTTGTCACCCCGAGCCATGCATGCATCCCCCGTACAACTGCAACGCGCGCCGTTGTCGCGACGCGAATAGCAAGATAAACTCCGATGCCTTGCGAATCCCGGCTTTAGCCGGTAAAACATAAGCGTACCGTGACGTTTCCGTGACAGTTTTAATCAAGTCTTCTGTTTGTTCTAGGACGGTACATCAGCAATTTTTTTTGTAAAGCCACATTATATTAAAGCTAAATGATATTAATACTTTAATATACTGATTAATCATTTAGTTTTATATACATAAGCGATAATATTATATTCGCAATCCCAAGGCGAATTCAATTAAAACGTGTTTTTCAATTCGTGGGCGGCTACTCTTTCCCCTCTATCGCGAGTAAACGCCCGGACACTCTCGGAACGTTTAATCGCGCCGCAATTTCCGATTGCTTCTTATTGAGTTTCTCGTTTGAAGACTCACGTTCTCTGGACGTTGTAACACTTATGATGTGTGCGGATATAATGCGCGCTGGCGGCTCAGAGACAACCCTGCGGACTTGGCGGTATCAGCGCATTATAAGTCACGCTTGGCGTGAAAAGAAAGGCGGCCTTCAAGCAGACTTTCACGCTGCAACAGTTGCAGCCAAATGTTATGCCATTCTAGCGGACGCGAGCAAGCGATCGTACCCTTTTTGCAGGAAGTACGCCGCGATAGCGGTTGTCGGAATCCCCACCGCGACAATTAGGATCAATGGATCAAGCTCAATTGCAGCCGAAAGTGCTTCCAAGATCCTGTATACGGGACGGTGCAGAAGATAGGCGAAGAAGCTGGCATAGGCCGCCCGCTCAATCCACATTGTCGCCGTATCCGAAAGGTCGTTAAGCCGCCGGGTGGCTAAGCAAAACGCGGAGACCGAGGCGAGCACAGCCCAAGGCAAAAGGACAATATCTGTCCCATCGATCGGCACAGAAAGCGTGGCGATACAAGCGATTGCGGTCACAAGCACTACCGGCCAGACCGCTTTGGGCGGAGCCGATCCAGACAAAACAATTCCAGCCACGAAGCAGGGGAAGTAGATCATCAAACGATTGTCCAGGCGCTCCCAGAGCCAGTCGACAGCCAGCAATCCCAATAGGATTATGACCGTTACAATCAACAACAACGTCAGCGATCTCCGTTTGATCCAGAGCAGCACTGGTGCACACAGGTAGAAGAGCATAATCATATTGATGAACCATAGCGTAACCGCTGCCGGTTCATCCAACATAGCCACCAGGAAGACGCCTTTAATCAGCGCAAGATGATCTCCGATATTCATCACGAGGAATATCAGGCTAGCTCCAACGAATGGTACGTAAATCCTCCAAAAGCGTCGCCTATAGAAGTCGAAAAGATCGCGGCCGCGGCCTCCTTGTAGGTAGCCAGATAGAAGCACAAAAAGCGCCAAAGCGGCGACCGTCACCATCAAGGTCACGGCGTTCTTGCCTACTTCCCTGATTGGCGAATATCCTATCGGATGCCAGACGCCAACGATCCAAAGGACGCTGACTGCCCTTAAGAGGTCAACGGTCGTGTTGCGCGCTGGTATTGCTGCAACCAGCCCCAAGTCGTTCTGATTGCCGTGTTGCATTATCCAAATTAACCCCCGGCGCACATTAGAAATTCATCGGCGTCGCGGCCCATTGTGTCAAGGTGGCCGAGATATAAATTCGTTGACGTGATTTGATGCTCACTTGGTGAAAGGCCGGACCATGCTGCCGAAGCCGGAAAGCTCTCGTCACACCGGAGTACGAAGCGCAAGAGCTGCAAGATCCGAGCACGACCTGGGATCATTTGGTGTCCGGGTAGCAGTGGCACATCTTTCCTGAGCCGCGTCTTCAATGGAGGATCATAGCTGACCCCTACCGTTGCCTCCAGCCACGGCAGGCTCGCGGCTACGAAGTCAAACAGGGCGCGAACAGGCTGTCCAAAAGACTGCAGCTGAAAGGAAATACCGCGACCCGCCCACTTGCATATTAGCAATCTATAAATAATATGGTCCTGTTCTCTCGGGAACGTTTGTCTGCAGCGGCCTGCGATATACAGAATGTGACCCCATTCGCCAGCACGCTCGGCCTGAATAGGAGCAGATGATGAAGGCCGCGTTTAAGTCTGTTGCCGGATATGCTTTGCGACCATCATTGTGGCCGACCATCCCATCGCTGGTTTCCCGTACGCTGTTTCCCGCTGAAGGTGAGGCAACTGGCCACCTCGCGAAAGCTCGTTGTGCAACAGAGGCAATTGAATGTGATCGCCTTCCTTCTGTCATGTCCGGATTTGTTTGGACCCCGTTCGAGGACGCGCAGCCTGAACTGGCGCGCCTAATAGCTAAGGCCCGAAGTGTCGCCCCCCAATACATTGGGGGTGGGGCCGATATGTCCTTCCTTTATAGCATGGCTGAATCGTTGAACGCCAAGCAAGTTGTTGAAACGGGAGTCGCCCTGGGTGATTCCAGTCTCGCTATTCTTGCGAGCGTTTCCAAACGAAGCGGGGGAAAGCTTATCAGCGTTGATAGACCCTACCTGCGTTTTGGAAGCGAAAAACATGTTGGGGCAGCGGTTCCTCCATACCTTCGCATTTATTGGGAACTTATCCGAGAAGCCGACCGCAGCGGGATAGGCAAGGCACTAGGGCGCTTGTATCCGTTGGATATGTGTCACTACGACAGTGATAAAAGCTATTCAGGAAGAATGTTTGGCTACAGCCGCCTTTGGCAGGCTCTGAGGCCTGGTGGTGTTTTTATCTCCGATGACATTCAAGACAATCTCGCTTTCTTCCATTTCTCAGAAACTGTTCAGCATAAATACTTCGTTGTAAAAAGCAGGAATAAGTATATTGGCGTCATGGTAAAAGGAACCACTGACAGGTGATCTGTTGACGATACCTGGGGACAAATGGACATTCACCTTTACCTGCGAGCACAATAAATGCTCGGCAGCTTGACCGGGCGTTCTTCGTCGATCTTCAAACGAGCTTTACTTTGGTCCCTTACGGAGCGTATCGCGACTGCTCGCAGCAAGAACGGCCGCAGCAAGGCGTTTCTCGTTCCGTCTTTCGCCGAAAATCATAACCAAAACGGTCTTAGCGATTATCTCGGCATCCATTAGGCATGTGCGGTTCTCGATATACCAGATATCCAGATCAACCTTTTCATCGTCAGTGAGCTTGGTGTTCCCATTTACCTGTGCCCAGCCGGTTAGTCCGGGCCTCACTGAACACCGCAAGATCCCGCGCTCGCCAAGGGCATGTATTTTTTCCAACAGTATCGGCCTTGGCCCTATGACGCTCATGTCACCAATGACGATACTCCACAATTCGGGCAGTTCATCCAGCCGGGAACGTCGCAACAGCCCGCCGAATTTTCCAGTGCGTTCGTCGTCGCTCAAGAGCTTCCCATCAGGATCCACAGCGGTGGTCATTGACCGGAACTTCTTCATCCTGAATGGTCGACGCTCTTTGCCAGCTCTCTCCTGGCTGAACATGATGGGAGAACCGAGAACGATTCTTACAGCAATAGCCAAGATGATAAGGACTGGCAGTGCCAATAGTCCTGCGGTAACGGAAAACAGCACATCGAACAGCCGTTTCAACATCGCCAGCCACCTCGAAGCGTCGAAACCGTTACACATGAGGTTCCAACTCATATCCAATACCGGGCTTTCGGGCATTGAAAGACGTCTGACAAATATTGCTTAAAAATAGCAAGCTTGCCAATAAAGAACGACGGAGTTCGCCTCAACCCGATTATGCGGTCTTACGGAGCGATGTTATTTTCTCTTTTAACTGCTGCCTTGCATTGGTTCAGAAAATAATCGTATTTTCGTACTATTACGCCCAAGTCGTACTCTTCTTCGATGCGCCGTCGTGCCGCCCCCGCATATTCAGCATATCGAGCAGTTCCACCGTCAAGAAGAGTTCGTATCGCCGCGGCCAGCGCGTCCGGATCCTGGGAGGGAACTGCCAGGCCGCCGTCGCCGATGATACTTGCAGCGTCACCCACATCAGTCGTAACAACAGGTAGCGCATAGCTCATCGCCTCCGCCAGGACGTTTGGAAAGCCTTCTGTTCTCGAAGACAGCGCGAGAATGTCGATCGATCGATAGAAAGCTGCCATGTCCTCGACTTCGTCCAAGAGCTGGACATTTTCTGGCGCCAAGCCTGCGGACAAGATCATCTGTGAGACGGCTGGATTGCTCCAGGACAGGCCACTTCCCGCAGCCACGAATGTCAGTCCCTCATGCGTTTGAAGAAGGCGAGCCGCGGCCCTGAAGAATGTCGGGTAATCCTTCTGCGGATGGAAGCGCGCTGCAATCCCGATCCGCTTGGCCGATCGAGGTTGAGGGGTCACGGATTGCGGCAGCTCAAAGCCGTTCGGTATGACCACGGCATTGTGCGTTCGATAACCAGCCGCCGCATGCATTTTGAGCGCCCTCGCTGAATTGAAGACGAAACCCGCCGGATGCCAGGATAGCCACTTTGCCAAAGTCACAGCGGCGCGTGAACTCCGGGTCAAAGACGTCCAATCGTCCAACGACTGACGCACGTTCCAGATCACTGCAGTGCTGCGATGTGCCAGCAAGGCCGCGACCGTGCCAACAATCATCGCATGATACATCCAGCACAATATGACGGGTGGCCTCTCCTGCCTGATGAGTTTGGCAAGTTTCAGCGAGGCGTGTGCGAGAGACGTCAATTTTGTGGCTTCGAGCGATACGTACTCCACACGGGGATTGCTCGAAATCTTAAGATTTCGCTCCGAAATCCCCATGAGCGAAACAACCACTATACGCTGGTCGACTGAGGCATGCAGCAGCCGTGCCAGCATTGTCTCAGCGCCCGCATGCGCTGTGAAATTGGTAATGACATGCATGACATCTGCCTTGGCCATAGTGCCCCTCAGCGCGTGGCAAGACGACAGCGCCCGCAAGGCCTCTGGACAGGAATTGCGTGCTCGTGTTTTTATACCTTCTAAAGAGCCTCCCGTGAAGGCAAGCCTTGCTTGATATAACATGACCGAGCCCGTAGCCTCGCTCGGCATAACTCGATGTCGTGGCCCCAGAATGCGGATCGTTCTCGTCGGAGCAGTGGAAGGTTCAAAAGTCGCCCTTGCAGCGCTCGTATCCTCTGAGCGACCGCCAGCGCTTGTCGTAACCCTGCCGCCAACCGCTGCTGATCGTCACTCGGATTTTGCCGATCTCAGTTCAATGGGCCGCGCGAGCGGCATTTCGTTCTTTTATACGACGAATGTGAACTCTGCGGAGACCCTGGCGAAGATTGCCAGTATCGGTCCGGATGTGACCCTAGTCGTCGGATGGTCCCAAATGTGCGGGCGCCCATTTCGCGAGCTTGCAAGCATCGGAACGATCGGCTTTCATCCCGCCGCCCTTCCACGACTAAGGGGGCGGGGGGTAATACCTTGGACCATTCTTCGCTCCGAAAAGACGACGGGATCGACCCTTTTCTGGCTTGATGACGGCGTGGATTCGGGACCGATCCTGCTTCAGCGCCTCTTTGACATAGCCGATAATGATACCGCCCGCAGTCTATACGAAAAGCATCTGCTGAATATTCGAGAAATGGTCCCCCAGGCCGTCAGGATGGTCGAGTCCGGCAACGCGCCAAGGATCCCTCAGGATGATGAAAAGGCCTCTTATTGCGCGAGGCGCCGGCCTGAAGACGGCTTGATTGACTGGCGCCTGCCAGCCGCTGACATCACGCGCTTCATACGTGCGGTCGGAGACCCCTACCCCGGCGCTTTTACCCATTCTGGAAGCGAGAGGATATATATCGATGCAGCCGATCTATTCCCCAACCCGGATCGCTACATAGGCCTTCCGGGACAAATTCAAACGGTCAGCGCCACCGGTTTTCTCGTCATGTGTGGCGACGGCAATTGTGTTGATGTCAGCGCTTGGCGTCCTCAAACATCGCGGCTGCGGACGCATAGCCATTTGCGGTCCGTGTCCTCGCTCAAGGCTTGATCGCAATAAGCATAGTTCAGTCTGGAAAAGCCGTCGCCGCTTCAGACGCCTAAAGGGATACGGGATGACGTCAGCAGCGATCAAGATCCTCGTTTCATCCGCCGGTCGACGGGTCGCTCTCATCGACTGCTTTCGCAGGGCGGCGAAAGAGATCGGCATATCCCTGACGGTGGTGGCATGTGATCTCGATCCAAGAATGAGCCCGGCCTGCCGATGCGCCGATACGAGCTATGCTGTCCCAGCCTGTGACGATCCGGGCTTCGTTTCAGCGCTGCAAGAAATTGTATCGCGTGAAAAAATCGATCTGATCGTTCCAACGATCGATCCCGAACTCCCGGCTCTCGCAGGGGCGATGGACGATTTTGCGGCACTTGGCTGTCGCGTTCATGTCAGCCAACCGGCGGTGGTCGACATCGTTCGCGACAAGCTTGAAACGATGACTGTGCTTGAGGCGGCGGGAGTCCCCGTCCCGCGCACCATCGCACTTGAGCAGTTCGCCGCGACCAGCGAATGGTCTTGGCCGGTATTTGTAAAGCCGCGGTCTGGAAGCGCCAGCCGCGCGATCAGCGTCGCCGGTTCGAGAGATGAGCTGCCCGCCAAGGTCACCGAACCGATGATTGTGCAAGAAAATCTGACCGGCGCGGAATACACGGTCAACGGCTTTGTCGACGTGCGCGGCAGACTACAGACAGCCATTACACATCGTCGCGTTCGTGTCAGAGCCGGCGAGGTCGAAAAAGGCATCACCGAGCGCCAGCCGCGACATTCCCGCATCGCGCATGATATCGTCGCTGCGCTGCCGGGCCTCAGGGGTGCGTTCTGCTTTCAGATTATGGACGACGGCGCTGTCGGCCCCAAAGTGATCGAGATCAACGCACGGTTCGGAGGAGGCTATCCTCTGGCTGATCATGCGGGCGCGCATTTTGCAAAATGGCTGCTCGAGGAAGTCTCGGGCTTACCTGCAAGCTGTCATGACAACTGGCATTCGGGCGTGTTGATGCTGCGTTACGACGAAGCGATCTTCGTGGATGGTGAAGATGTGTGAACCACGAGGTGGTGTTCTAGTCTTCGATCTGGATGACACACTCTATCTCGAAAGCGACTTTGCCAAGAGTGGTTTCGAGGCCGCGTCCGCGTGGCTGGATCGAGAAATGGGCGTTGCGAATTTCGCTGATCATTGCCACGCAATCTTTGCTACGGGCAGACGCTCACGCGTGTTCGACGAAGCGCTCGCCGCTGCAGGCATGGCCGGGGACCGGACGTTGACTGCAAAGCTAATTGAAGTTTACCGGCAACATCATCCACGCATAGCGTTGGCCCCCGATGCTTTGGAATATCTTTGCAATCCTGCGAGGAAGGCGCGCCTGGCCCTCATAACCGACGGCTACGCAGCAACACAAATGGCAAAGGTCAAGGCGCTGGGCCTTGAGGAGATTCTAGACCACATCATTTATACAGATGTCTGGGGCCCAAAGTTTTGGAAACCGCATCCGCGGGCGTTCGAGGCTATCCAAGAATGGTCAGGAGTGCCGTGCGCGGAGCTGGTTTACGTAGCTGACAATCCCGCCAAGGATTTTATCGCTCCGCGGCGTCTGGGATGGAGGACGATCCAGATTGCCCGGATCGGCCGCATCCACATGGCATCCGCCACCAAGCCTGACCAGAGACCCGATGCGGTGATAACCAGTCTACTTGATCTCGACGCGTGCCTCGCGACGCTCCGCACTGCGCCATAATTTACAATCACGACCCCTCCCAAGGGACTACGCTTGCGATCGTTTCACAAAGGCCTGCGCTAGAACGGCAGGAATAAGCAGCGGAACCGGCCAAAAACGTCCATACATATGAGTCATTGCGTTGCCCATAGCCAAAAACGCCGCAACTGTCGCAAAGATGCAGATCGCGAACGGAAGGCCGTTCTTGATGCGACTAGCCGCAAGCGCCGGTCCCAAGAGGCTGATCACCATGACGGCAAAGCCAAGGGCCGCGATGAGGCCCCCCTCCGTCCAAAGAAGCAGGTAGATATTGTGTACGGGCCTCTGTACGGCGCTGCTCACTCGGTACTGATCCGCTCCAATCCCGAGCAAAAGCGTGGAGCCCGTTTGACCGGCCGCCTCCTGTATGAGCTCAAAGCGACGACCAAACGTTCCCGCCTGGCTGATGTCTCCTGTATCGACAGCGGTAAGCACGCGTTTTTGGAAAACGTCCGGCAGATAGTCGCGCAACGGTGTAATCGCGACAAGTGGAATGCAGAGGCAGAGAGCGGCGGCAGGCACAACCGTTCTCCACGTAAGATTGAACAAGAGAAAGATCGCAATGCCTATCCCGCAGCCAATAAGCCCGGTATTAGAGCCAGTCAGAAGAAGACCGTAGGTCATGACTATAAACGCGCAAAGCGCGAGCAACCTGTTTAATTTTCTTAAGGAAACGAGCAGAAGCAGGACCTGAATTGCGAGCGCAATAACGGCGGCGCACGCATTTTCTCTTTCCATCAATCCGTTAAAGCGTCCGCTCCCGGTGACGAACTGCGTATTTGTCTCTCCGAGAACATGAATGAGAAAAATACCGTGTATACAAATTATAAATATCGAAAAGACATAAATCTTTGCGGCCACTAAGAGCTCGTCATAGCTCCTTCCACCAAACAAAAGCAGCACAATAAAGTACGCGTAGAAATACTGCAGGACGACCACGAGTCCCCGTTCCGGCGCGGGGCTTACGATGCTGCTTGCTGTCAATCCCAAAAGCAGCAAGGCAAGCCCAAAACACCAGGCGGCCGTGCTCAGCTTGCCAATTACATCGACGACAATATTCGCATTCGCAACAGCGAGGGAAAAGCAAAGAAAAAAAGACAGATCTGCAAGCGTGAAATAAATGTAGTCACTTCTAAAATAATTCATCGAGCATAGAAATATAGCAGCAAAGAATGCATATAATTCCAAAGATTGCGAAATTGTCGCGACCGAAGGTTGTCCATGCCCCTTTGCACGTTCATCGATTTTATCAGCCGATGTAACGTCATTTAAGCTCATCGCCAACGCCTCCGTCTGTTTAAGGTATTCTAAAACGCAAAAAAGTGAAGTAACTTCCAAGCTTGGAGAGCTTGTCCTTCAATCATCTTCGATCGGAGACCGTACGATGCCGCTGCGAAGTCTGGCGAGATACCGTCCTCTGCGGCGAGTTGCACTACATTTCCTTCGCACTTGGGGAACGCGCGATATTACCGTGCGCCATCATTGGTGGCGCGATGCGCCCATAAGATTAAACCTGTATAGACATCGGGGATATTGGTTCAAAGGGAAGCACCGCGAGAAGCATATCATGAAGACGCTCGCCGAGCTTGCAAAGCCCGGAGATATCGTTGTCGAGCTGGGCGGCCATATCGGCTATCTTTCGGTTCATTTAGCAAAGATTGTTGGCAATGACGGTACTGTTATCGTTTTCGAACCTGGGCCCAACAATTTGCCATATCTTCGAACCAATACAGAGCGCTTTGCGAACATTAAAATCGTTGAGGCCGCGTGTGGAGATCTCGATGGCCCCGTGGAATTCTGGATAGAAGGCCTATCGGGCCAGAACAATTCATTGGACAAAAACTATAAAAATTTTGAACAAAACCGAGAAAATGCGTTCAGCGATGCGCTGATGGAATCCGTCACGGTCGAGATGATGCAGCTTGACACGTTCTTGGAAGAGACGGGCCTTCGTCCGGCGCTGCTGAAGATAGATGTGGAGGGTGCCGAACACCGTGTGCTTCTCGGCAGTTCGCACTGTCTGGCGAATATAAGGCCACTTATAGTGGTGGAAGTTACCGAGAATTTTGACGATGTAGCCAGGATATTTAGCGAAAACGATTACGCAATTCATGATCGCAGTCGCCCCGAGTGGGTGTGCATTCCGGCCGAACGCGCCGGAGCGTCCCAACAAGTATCGCAGCATTGAGGGGTTCGTTCTCGTCATCCCGTCATCGAAGCTTTCAACTCCGCCGCTTGCCGAAATACAAGAGCGGCATGAAAACGTCGTTATTCCCGCCTTCGCTCATAAGGCTCTCAAAGCGCAGATGTTGGTAGCGGGATCTGACGTCAGGCAATACAGCCATGCTTTTTTTAGGGGTGACAGACAGAGATTTGTCTGCAATGAAGACCGCGATGAGAGACAGGGGCGTTCGTTGCAAGACGGGCTGAGAAGTACCCTTCGAACCTGAACCGGATAATGCTGGCGGAGGGAGTCGCTCGGAGCCTTGTTCAGTCCGGCTCCCCGCGCATTTGCCCCGCCGGAAAGGGGCAGATGCCGATACGAAGTTCACCCGGACACTCGCTGCCAGGGGCGCGACGCCGCTGCTCGTGCAATCATCACCGACTACGTCGCGATGAATATCGGGTCTGGATCCATTTCAGGCGTTTCGTTGACGCGCTTGTGCAGCTCGCGACCATGACTGACGCAATCCGAAAGGCACGCGCATGATATGTAACGTTCTTTCCATTGCCGGCTCCGACCCTTCGGGCGGCGCGGGCGTCCAGGCCGATTTGAAAACCTGTTCGGCGCGCGCCACCTATGGCATGGCCGTTTTGACCGCCTTGACGGCTCAGAATACCCAGGGCGTTTCCAGCGTGCATGCAGTTCCCGCTGACTTCGTCGCCGAGCAGATCGGCATGATCTTCGCCGATATCCGCGTCGATGCGGTGAAGATCGGCATGATCGCCAATGCACCGATTGCCGAAGCTGTCGCCAATGCGCTCTTGCCGCACTGCGGCATACCGATCGTGCTCGATCCGGTGATGATTGCCAAAGGAGGTGCTGCCCTCCTAGATGTTGAAGCCATCGATTTTCTCAAGACCCGGCTTTTGCCGCTCGCAACTCTTCTTACCCCCAATCTGCCAGAAGCCGCCGCTCTGCTCGGAGAGCCGGTTGCAGGGACCCGAGATGCAATGGAGCGGCAAGCGGAAAAGCTGCGTGGGCTCGGTCCCTCTGCCGTTCTCGTAAAGGGTGGCCATCTTGGCGGGATGCAAAGCCCTGACGTCCTGGTAAGCGAAAGCGGGATTACCTGGTTTGAAGCGCCACGCGTTCCGACCAAGAACACGCACGGCACCGGCTGCACGCTTTCGAGCGCGCTTGCAGCAGAGCTCGCAAAGGGCGGATCGCTCGAGGCCGCGGTCGCGACAGCCAAAGATTACCTGGCTGCCGCCGTTGCCAAAGCCGGCACGCTCAGCGTCGGTTCGGGCCATGGTCCGGTTCAGCATTTTCATCAGCTCTGGCCATGATGCACGGGTCTGCTTAGGTCTTCACGGCGCCAGCGGTCAGACCGGCGATGATATGCTTTTGGGCCACGAAGAACACGATCACCGTCGGCAGGATGGTAAGCGTGATGAAGGCGAGCACCAGCTGCCATTCGGTGCCATACTCGCCGCGATAGACCATGATGCCGAGCGGCCACGGATATTTCGATTCCGAATTCAGCATGATCAGCGGCAGGATATAACTGTTCCAGCTGCCAACGAAGGAGATGATGCTGATGGTTGCAATGATCGGCCGCGCAAGCGGTAGCGAGATGTACCAGAAGAAGCGCAGATAGCCGCAACCGTCGACAAAGGCCGCCTGGAACAATTCTTCCGGGAGGTTTTTGAAATAATTCCTGAAAAGCAGAATGCTCATGCCGAGGCCGAATGCGACCTGCGGCAGCACCACGCCCCAATAGGTATCGAGAAGACCCAGATCGCGGATGCGGATGAAGAGCGGCAGGATCGCCGTTGCTGCCGGAAACATCAGGCCGAGCAGGAAATAGTTCAGCAGGAACGACGAGCCGAAGAAACGGACATGCGCAAAGGTGAAGGCGGCCATCGACGAGACGATCAGCGTGAGAGAGACCGTGAGCGCTGCAATTACCAACGAATTGAAGATCTGCAGCCAGTATCGCTCCGCGAAGAGGATATCGGTATAGTTCGACCATTGCCACTCTGTAGGGAGCCCAAAGGGATTGGTGCGCAGGTCGCCCAGCGTCTTGAAACCGCCGAGCGCCGTCGTCAGCAACGGTATGAGAACCAGCGCCGCAATCAACGTCAGCGACACGTAGAGATAAACGCGCGTCTGCAGCGGCATGCGAATGGTGGAGCTCGTATCAATCATTGCGCATGAAAATCCTCTTGTAGCCGAAGGCGAGTGACATGCAGATGATGAAGAGGACGACACCGACGGCGCTGCCGAGACCAACCTGCATGCGCATGACCCCGTAGGTGTAAAGGAAAGTCACCATCGTCTGCGTCGAATTCGATGGCCCGCCGCCTGTCAGCGGCATGATCATGTCGAAGAGCTGCAGCGAACCGATGACCGCAAAGAAGATGGAAAGGCGCAGCGTGGATCCAAGCAGTGGCAGTGTCACATAGCGGAACTTCTGCCAGCCTGTCGCCCCGTCGATCTCAGCTGCTTCGAGCACATTTTTGTCGACCGATTGCAGGCCGGCGATGAAGAGCATCATGTGAAAGCCGAAATACTTCCAGACGATAACGGCAAGCACTGCGTAGATGGCGAGATCCTTGTCGGCGAGCACATAGGGGGTCGCGAAACCGAAGAAGTTCGAGATTGCGGCAAAGAGCCCGTAGTCGCCGTCATAGACGAAGCGCCAGATCAGGCCAGCTGCGACATCGGCAAGAACGTAGGGGAGAAAGAAGATCAAGCGGAAGGCGACGACGCCGGGGATACGGTGGGCCAGCATCGTCGACAGCCAGATCGCCAGCGGAACCTGGATGGCGATGGATATCAGAATAATGAGCCCATTATTGACAAGCGCCTGTGTGAAGGCGGCGTTGCGCAAGAGGACTTGGAAGTTGCGGAGCGCGATGAACTCCGTCGGCATGCCGTAGCCGTTCCACTTATAGAGGCTGTACCAGGCCGCCTCGCCCATCGGCATGATGACGAAGAGCGTAAAAAGCAGCAGAGCCGGCGGCAGAAAGAGCAGAAGTACGGCCCAGCGGTCATGCGCGGCCGAACTGCGGTTTCTGGTCGCGCTCCTGACCGGTCTTGCCGCACCGATCGCCGATGAAATGGAAATATTCGCCATTTGTCTTGCCTTCGCATGCGCCTGGTTCGATCCCGGCACCTGTTGAGAAGGCGCCGGGACAAAGGAAGCGGAGGGGTTATTGCTCCAGTTCGAAGGCGTCCTGGATCTGCTGGGCGCCATCCTGCGAACTCATCTGGCCGGAGACGATTTCAACGGAGACGTCATTGACGACACGGCCAACGGCAGCGCCGAGATCCTGATCGAAATAGTTCTGGTGCCAGGTCGAGGCGGCGAGTTGCTTGGCGGATTGAGCCAGAAGCGAATTCGTCACACCATCATCGGCGCCGACGGCCACCGGCAGAAGCATCGCGGCTTTGGCCATGGATCTTTCGTTTTCTGCATTCGTCAGGAAGGCGAGAAAATCGATTGCTTCCTTGGAAGCCTTCTTGGTTACCGCCCAGCCGTTCAAACCACCCAGAGTATCGGTTACCTTACCGGCGCCGCCTTCTACGGCCGGGAAGTTAAAGCGGCCGATGTTTTCCGGCGAAAGTCCCTTTCCGTCACCGGCATTCTTGCGCTGATTGGCTTCGGTATTCTCAAAACCGAGGATCATAGCGGCCTTACCATCGCCGAAGACGCCCAGCGTTTGCGGCCAGGTCGCACCCAGATAGCCAGGCTGGAAGGGTTCAAGCTGCCCGAGTTCGGCAAGATCCTCACCGGCTTTGATGATCGCCGGATCCAAGAAGCCTTCGCCCTCGCCTTTCTTGGCAGCATCGAAGACCTTTTCTCCGCCTTCGCGCATGACGAGATAGCTCCAATAGAAGTGGATCGGCCATTTTTCGCCGCCGCCACCTGCGATCGGCACGATGCCGGCGTCCTTGAGCTTTTTCACGGCTTCGAGAAAGCTGGCCCAGGTCTTGATATCCTCGGCCTTCACGCCAGCCTTTGCAAAGAGCTCCTTATTGTAGAAGAAGCTGACGAGTCCGACCTTGTATGGCATTGCCCAGACCTTGCCGTCAAAGGTCAGACCACTGACAGAGGCGGCGCTATAGGCATTGCGCAGCTTGCCGCCATCCGCATTGAGCGCGGCTGTCACATCCTGAAGCGCACCGGTCTCAGATTGTTGTTTGAGGACGCCCCCGCCCCAGCTGAAAAAGAAGTCCGGTAAATCGTCGGACTGGAGAAGCGTCGGCAATTTTGCCTTGAATGCCTCGTTTTCGAGAAACTGCATCTGGATGTCGACATCCGGGTGCTTTTCTTCATAAGCCTTGGCAATTTCCTCCCACTTGGCCACGTAAGCTGGATCGAGCTCCAGATGCAGCCACTTTACGACCGTTGTTGCGCAGGCTGCACCGGCTCCGAGCATCACGGAAATGCCTGCGGCAGCGGCCAGAAATGCGATGCGCTTGGCGCGAAGAGCAGCATTCGTGCGAATATACGTCATGGATTTTCCTCCCGGGGGCCAACGTCCTCACTAATTTTTCCCCTATGCGGAATAATTCAACGCAGCTCTGACTGATGTCAACCCGATAGAGCAAATTTTTGGCAAATCTGCTTGACAGCATCCGCAAACTGTTTGTTATTTAATTCGTATCCCGTCGAAAATAATCGGGGCTGAGCCCTGAAGCAAAGCGATTGCCCGGCTAGTTTTCATGAAGACCGCAGATCCTGAATTAATGCGCGCGATCAATCGCTTGAACGTGCTGGACACGATCCGCCGCCACGGACCGATCGCACGTGTAGAGATCAGCGAACGCACCGAACTTTCGACCACGACGGTATCGGCAATTACCGCCTCGCTTCTCGATGACGGGCTCATTTTGCCGCGCCACGAAGGCGATATCCGCAACGAGGGGGCTCGCGGCCGTCCCCGTGTGATGCTGGAATTGAACCCGGATGCCGCGCGCGTCGTCGGTGCCAAAATTGCCGCAAGCCGGCTCGTTTTCGTCCTCACCGATTTCCGCGGAGACGTGCTTTCGAAACTCACCCTGCCTATCCGCATCGACCGGCAGCCGATCACAGTCATCGCCGACCTGGTGGAGGATGGCGTGCGCCGCTGCGTCGTGGATGCCGGCTTGTCGCTGGAAGATGTCGATACCGTTTGCCTTGGGCTTCCGGGCGTTATCGAGCATCGCACTGGCCATGTTCGCAGCAGCCCCATCTTTCGGGATACGAATGTCGATTTCGCCTCGGAGATGACTGCGCGGCTTGGGACGTCGACCATCATAGAAAGCGATGCCCATGCAATCACCCTTGCTCATCACTGGTTCGGCAAGGCGCGAGATCTCGAGGATATGGTGTTGATCTCCCTGGAACAGACGCTCGGGCTTGGCGTGCTGCATGGCAATCAACTCTTCCGCGGTGCCGGCGGCCTCAGCCACAATCTCGGCGATCTCGTGCTCGGCACGGGGTCGCAGGGCACCGTGCGGCTGTCGAGCCGGGCTGGCGAAAGTGCAATCCTTGGCGAACAGCAGGCCGACGGGCGTTTTGCGGAAGCAATCCGTCTCGGCCGCGGCATGGCCCATGCTCAGGCGCTGATCAAGGCGGAGGACAATGTCCTCATCGGCGCCGCCGTCCGCGCCGGCGAGGCCGTCGGGCTGACGATTGCCAACATCGTCACGCTCTTTGCCCCGCCGCGTGTGATCCTCGTCGGTTCCAGCCTGGCGCTCGGCGAGCCCTTTCTGAACAGCCTGCGCGATGCCTATGCACTTGCGATCCCACCATCCTTAAAGGGCGTCACCGAACTCATCTTCGACGACTCCACAGACGATTTCTGGGCGCAAGGTGCGGCAGCCGTTGCCCTTTACGAACTCTACGAGTCTCCTTGGAACACGACGGGGCCGGCACTGTAAAAGCTGTAACTGTAAAATCGATTGGGAGGAAATCATGGAGAGAGTCGGCATCGGCATCATCGGATGCGGCAATATTTCAGGCGCATACCTCAAGGCCATGGCCTCTTTCCCGATCCTCGATATCCGCGGCATCGCCGATCTCAACCGATCGCTGGCGGAGGCAAAAGCCGCCGAATTCAACGTCCCGGCGAAAAACATCGACGAGCTCCTTGCTGATCCAAAGATCGAAGTCATTGTCAACCTAACAATACCGAAAGCGCATGTGGCAGTCGGCCTGCAGGCACTTGAAGCAGGAAAACACACGTATTCGGAAAAGCCGCTCGGAATTAGTTTCGTGGAAGGGAAAAAGCTCGCTGAAGCCGCGAAAGCGAAAAACCTTCGCATCGGCGCGGCACCCGATACCTTCCTCGGCGGCGGGCATCAGACGGCGCGTGCCCTGATCGACAAGGGCGTGATCGGCCAGCCGGTCGGCGGCACGGCCACCTTCATGTGCCCCGGCCACGAACGATGGCACCCGAACCCGGCCTTCTACTACGAGGTCGGCGGCGGGCCGATGCTCGACATGGGACCTTATTACATCACCGATCTCCTCAATCTCTTCGGACCGGTAGCGCAGGTCGCGGGCTTTGCGATTGCGCCCCGCAAGGAGCGTATCATCACCAGCGAGCCGCACAGCGGCGAGCATATTCCCGTGCACGTGCCAACCCATGTCGTCGGCATCATGGCCTTTGCCAACGGGGCGGTCGTTCAGATTGGCATGAGTTTCGACGTCGCCGGGCACAAGCACGTGCCGCTTGAACTCTATGGCACGGAAGGCACGCTGATCGTTCCGGACCCCAACCATTTCGGCGGCGAGGTGCAGCTTCTGAAAAAGGGCGGAAGCTTCGAACCGCAGGAACTGACTGCGCCTTACGCAGACGGCAACTACCGCTCGCTCGGCGTTGCAGATCTTGCACATGCCATCCGTTCCAATCGCCCGCACCGGGCAAACGGCAGCCTCGCGCTGCACGTTCTCGAAGTCATGGAGGCGTTTCACGCGGCCTCCGAAACCGGCCGCACGGTCACGATCGCCACAGAGACGGAGCGCCCGGCGCCGCTGTCGGATTCCCTTATCAATGGACGGTTGGGCAAGTAGTATTCAGGAGGAAAGAACATGCGCGAAGCACTGATTGTCTGGGGCGGCTGGAGCGGCCACGAGCCACAGGAATGCGCTGCCATCATCAAGGACATGCTTCAGGAGGACGGCTTCAAGGTCTATGTCGAGCACAGCACCGAAGCCTTCGCCGATCCGTCGGTGCATGATATGAGCCTCGTCGTGCCAATCGTCACCATGTCGAAGATCGAAAAGGAAGAGATCAAGAATCTCGCTGCTGCGATCGAAAACGGCGTCGGCATCGCCGGCTATCACGGCGGTGCTGGCGACAGCTTCCGCGAGTGCGTCGAATACCAGTTCATCATCGGCGGCCAATGGGTCGCCCATCCGGGCAACATCATCGACTACACGGTAGATATCACGCGGCCGGACGACCCGGTCATGGAAGGGATCAGCGATTTTTCCTATACGTCGGAGCAATATTACATGCATGTCGACCCCTCGAACGAGGTGCTCGCGACGACGACGTTCACAGGTGATCATGCCTACTGGATTGACGGCGTGGTAATGCCGGTCGTCTGGAAGCGGAAATACGGAAAAGGCCGCGTCTTCTATTCCTCGCTCGGCCATCAGTCCAAGGAATTCGGCGTGCCGCAGATGAAGTCTATCTTCCGGCGCGGCGCCAATTGGGCAGCACGCTAAACCCGCTGGCCTAGAAGGCGAAGCGCTCTCTGCGATGTGATCGGAACGGTCCGGAACAAATGGCCGCCTTTGCCGTTGTTGCCGCGTTGATCAGCTCGAAAGGATTTTGATCATGCGCACGATTTTCGCGGTGACTTCGATTGTCTTTCTCGGCATAGCCGGTCCCGTGTTGGCGCAATCCAATATGGGCACGGATTATACCGGGCGCATTGACGGCACTCCTCCTCTCGGAACCTCGCCGGAAAGCCCAACGACGAATGGTCTCGTCATTCCGCTTGATCCGGTAGAAACCGGCAGTGTTGATGTCGTCATACCGCGCCACACCGGCCCGACTGATGTCAGGCGCTGCCCACCGCCCAAACGCGGCGTTGCAGGCAAGACAAGCCGCTATGGCCAGGCGTGCCCGCAATAGGACAACCGAGGGCGCAGCAAAGCCGCCACGCCAATTTCTATCTCGCTGGCATGCATTTCGTGTTAGTGGAGACCACGAATTTCCGTGAGGCCTTGCCGCAATGCTACCTTGGATACAGCTCGACTCCACGATCATCCCCGGGGACGGCGGAGAATTGCGCCTGAAGCAGCGAGGCCGCGAATTCTCCATCATGCTCGGCTCGAACGAACTGATGAACAGCCGTCTCAGCGGATCTGAAGAAGCGCTTGCAACGCTTTCCTGGGATCGCATCAAAGGCCACAGACGCCCGAAGGTCCTCATCGGCGGCCTCGGCATGGGCTTCACCTTGCGCGCAGCGCTCGCGGTCCTACCCGCGGACGCCGAAGTGGTTGTCGCTGAGCTGGTTCCGGCCGTGGTCGCCTGGGCACGAGGGCCAATGGCGGAGGTTTTTAAGGGATGCCTCGAGGATCCGCGCGTCTTAATCCATCAAGGCGACGTCGCAGAGGCGATCCACTCAGTCAAAGCAGGCTTCGACGCAATCCTGCTCGACGTCGACAATGGGCCGGACGGGCTGACCCGCAAATCCAACGACAGGCTTTATGATTTCAACGGCCTGCGAGCATCCCGCGAAGCCCTGCGCTCTGGCGGCGTTCTCGCCGGCTGGCCTTCCGGCCCCAATGCGCGCTTCAGCCGCACGCTGCGCGACAGCGGCACTTCGGCGGACATG